>CAYVFK010000055.1:0-9821 GCA_964450925.1 uncultured Hyphomicrobiaceae bacterium
CGCTGGCGTCATCGGTCGCGGCGCTGGCGCAAAATGTCATCGGCGTGACGTTGCTGGTGCTAGTGGTGCTGGCGCTGCGCAACACGCTCAAGCGTGGTTAGCGGCGATCTCCCGCGCCCAGTTCATCAGCGTCGCACGCTCAGCAGCGAAGCCGCCTTCGATCCAGCGCCGCTCCAGCGCGCGCAGCGCATCGCCGACCTCCGGCCCGGGCTGCATCCCCATCGCCAGAAGGTCCGCGCCTTTCAGCGGAAAGTCCGGCGGCTCCCACTCATCGGGCAGCGCGAAGATCGAACCCCAGTCTGGATTGTCCTCCTCGGCGCACGCGTCGCTCCAGGCCAGCAGTACCGCCCCGCGATAGAGCTTCGGGCCGAGCCGATAAAGCGCTGCCTTGGCGTCCAGTTGCGCCATGCCAGCATCAAGACGGCGCGCAGCACGCGGCAGCGCCGCCAGCTCTCCCCGCTCGGTATTCGACAGCCGCAGGCTGCGCGCCAACCGCTCCGCCTCTTCCTCGACCCGCACGCCAAGCCCAGCCAGCCGCACCATTGGGTCGGCCGTGACGCCCCGCTCGCGCTGAATCGCTTGCAGGCGCGAAAAAGCCGTCAGCCGCGGCGCGCCGCGTAGCAGACGCACCAGCACGCCAGTATCCATCATTGCCGCCAGCGAGCGCGCCGCTCCGCCTGCCGCCAGCAGCCGCACCAGCTCGTTATGCACGCGCTCGCCCGACAGCCGCTCCAGCCCAGCGCTTTCTTGTTCAATGGCGGCCAGCGCCGCGGCATCCATGCACGCCTGCGGCTCGTCCGCGGCACCGTACTGGGCCTCGAACCGGAAGAAGCGCAGGATACGCAGATAATCCTCGCGGATGCGCTGATGCGGATCGCCGATGAAGCGCACGCGCCGCGCCTTCAGATCTGTGAGGCCGCCCAGCGGGTCATGGACTGTGCCGTCCGGACCTGCATAAAGCGCATTCATCGTGAAATCGCGCCGGCGCGCGTCGCTTGCCCAGTCGCGGGTGAAGCTCACGCGGGCATGGCGGCCATAGGTCTCGACATCGCGGCGCAGCGTCGTGACCTCAATCGGCTGATGGTCGGGCACGAGCGTAACCGTGCCGTGCTCGGAGCCGGTGTCGACCGCCTTCACGCCTGCGGCGTGCGCGCGGCGCATGACCTCGTCGGGGGTCGCGGTCGTGGCGATATCGACATCGCTCACGGGCATCCCCATCAGCGCGTTGCGCACAGCTCCGCCAACGGTGCGCGCCTCATGCCCATCACAGTTGAGCAGCGCCAGCACCCTGCGCGTTGCATCGCGCTCCAGCCACTCGACGCCCGCGAGCAGTTCCGGCCAGACATGATCGCGCGTGTCCACCGGCTCGCTCATCGCGTCATGGCTCCCGCGCGGTAATCATTCCAGCCTACCCGGGATCAATACGCCGTCCTCGACCCGCGGCGGGATATATCGCTGGCCCGGCTCGCCGCTCTCGAACTGAATGAAATAGGCGATTGCGCCCATCATCAGGATCAACCCTACGCCGAACAGAGCGATCAGCGGCGCGAAATTGATCGGTTCGTTTTTGTCGCGCGCACCTTTGACCAGATAAACGTAGGCGAAATAGATGATGAACGGCAGCAGCAGCAGAAACAGATTGATCAAGATAATGCGGATCATTCGCGGTAGAGCCTTTCATACATGCGCCGGAAGATGCCGGCGGTTGCCCCCCAGATATAGTGCTTTTTGTACGGCATCGCGTGGAACCGGCGAACCTGCCCACGCCAGACGACCTCGCGGATCTGATGGTTCGCCGATTGCATCAGAAATGCCAGCGGCACCTGTAAAATTTCCGCGACCTCGTTTGGATCAGGTACGAGCGAAAAGCCGGGCCGGACGATACCGACAAACGGCGCAATGTCGAACCCTGTCGCGGTGCGGTAATCCTCCAGCCGCCCGATGATGTCAACGAATTGGGGATGCAGCCCGATTTCCTCGTGCGCCTCGCGCAGCGCGGCGTTCACCGGCGCTTGGTCTTGCGGGCCGATCTTGCCGCCGGGAAAGGCGATCTGGCCGGCATGCTGCGGCAGATGATCCGACCGGCGCGTCAGCAGGACCCAGGCCCCGGTGGGGTGGATCGTCGCAGGGATCAGAACCGCGCAGGGCTGGCGCACCGGACCATGCTGGTCGGCCTCGGGCCATGTGGAGTTGAGTTCGTGATCGCCGCCTGCGCGCGGTGCTGGCGCACAGGCTATGCCGCCGCCGAGCGCGCGCTGCACGCGCTGGCGCAGGTCGGCTTCGCTGAATTTCGCGTAGGCGCTGGGCACCGTACTCCCTATTGGCTCCGGCGGATGTGGCAGCGGCGACGTATCAGGCCGGCTGTGCCATCTCGGCGGCGCAGATCGGGAAAAAGACACCAACGCTCCACAAGCCGACATGCGGCATGCCGCCGTAGTTTTCCTCGCTCGCCAGCGCGGCGAGTTCAAAGGCGACCGAGCGTGAACACCGGGCTTCCAGCCCGTCCCGCAGCAGCACGTAGGGGATGAGGCCGCCAGTTTCCGCATCCCACTCGAAACGCACCGGATTTTGCGGCCCTATGATCACCTCTTCATCAAGGTTTGTGCGCAAGCGCAGCGTGCGTGCCGACCCTTCGCCCTCGCTAATCAGTTGAACCCCGATAAACGGCGCATCCTCGACCTCAACGCCCACCTTGTCGCATGGCGCGGCCAGCGAGTAACGCTGGTGACCATCACGGCGCAGCGCCTTCGCATAGAGCTTCAGGACGCGCCGGCGCGTGATTGGCCCGTAGCGGGAATGCCACTGACCATCCTTGTCGATGCGGATCGGCGGCGCTGTCGACGCGTCAGTCTGGAGCGCGACGACGACCGGCTGGCGTGCCGCGCGAAGCTGAGGGCGTATCCGCCCGGTCCGCTTGACGCGCGCCGCCTTCTTGAAAGAAGCCCGATTCGCCATGATCGCTGCCCTCTCGTGCGAACTTGCGAAACACCCTTACGCACTTTATGTGTCGGGAATCGCATTGACGTTGTGATACCCTAAGACACAACGCAAGAAGCTGAATGCGGCCATCAACAAGGTTTTAAAGTTCGAAATGGTGGATATACGCCCGTCTGAAGACCGCATCATCCAGCAAATTGAAGAGGCTGCTGTCAAGATTCATAAGGCCCGCGAAGAGACCGAAACGGTGATTTTCGGGCAGCAGCGAGTCATCGAACACGCGCTTATCACGGTTCTGTCGGGCGGTCACGCATTGTTGATCGGCGTTCCGGGCCTGGCGAAAACCAGCCTGGTGGAGACGCTGGGGGCGGTACTCGGGCTTGACGCCAAGCGGATTCAGTTCACGCCTGACCTGATGCCGTCCGACATCGTTGGTTCGGAGGTGCTGGAAGAATCGGAGGCTGGCACGCGGAGTTTCCGCTTTATTCCCGGGCCGGTATTCACTCAGCTTCTGATGGCTGACGAAGTTAACCGCGCCAGCCCCAAGACCCAATCGGCGCTGCTGCAGGCCATGCAGGAGCATCATGTGACAGTCGCAGGCGAAAGCCACGAACTGCCAAGGCCGTTCCATGTACTGGCCACGCAAAACCCGCTTGAGCAAGAGGGCACCTATCCGCTGCCCGAGGCTCAGCTCGATCGCTTCTTGCTGGAAATCAATGTCGATTATCCAGATGAGGCCGCGGAACGGCGGATGCTTCTGGCCACCACCGGCGCCGAGCGGCGCAAACCCAGCCGGGTCATCACCCCGGACGATCTGATGGCGACGCAGCGCCTGGTGCGTGAGATGCCGGTGGGCGAGAAAGTCGTTGATGCGATCCTGCGGATCGTGCGCGCCGCCCGGCCGGGCACTCCTGATGCGCTGCCGCGCGTCAACGATCTGGTGGTCTGGGGCCCAGGGCCGCGCGCCACGCAGGCCATGATGCTGACCATAAGAGCGCGCGCGCTGCTGGACGGACGGCTGTCGCCTTCGATCGACGATGTTGCCGAGTTGGCCGCTCCGGTACTGCGCCACCGGATGGCGCTGTCCTTCTCTGCCCGCGCAGAGGACGTTTCGATCGACGATGTGATCGAAGATCTCACTGAATTGTTGAATTGAACAGGGTGCCACCACAAGCGATGCCGCAGCATATCCCTGCGCCCGCGCCACAAGACCTGGAGAACACGGCACACGCGCTGGCGACCCGTCTGCCTGCCCTGCTGATCGAGGCGAACCGAGCCGCGCACACCGTCGCGCACGGCATTCATGGTCGACGCCGGGCTGGGCCGGGCGAGACTTTCTGGCAGTTCCGCCACTACGAGTCGACTGACCCCATCACCAGTATCGACTGGCGGCGCTCGGCGGGCTCTGACCACCTGTTTGTTCGTGAGCGTGAATGGGAGGCCGCGCATACGGTATGGCTGTGGCTCGATTTGTCTGGGTCGATGGGATTTCGCTCGCATCTCGCCGCGCAGACCAAGGCGGAGCGCGTCATCATCCTCGGCTTCGCGATGGCGGAGTTGCTGATCCAGGGCGGCGAGCGTGTTGGCCTGCTCGGGTTGACGCCACCCAGCACAAGTCGGAAGGCCGTTCACAAGATGGCTGTGGCGCTCACCAAGCAACTGAAAAGCGGACAACTCATGCCCAGCCTGCCGCCCTCGGCGCGGGTCAGCCGCCATGCGAACTGCCTTGTGTTCAGCGACTTTCTCGATCCCATCGCGGAGATCCAAACCAGTCTCCAGCGCATCGCCGACCAGAATACGCGCGGACATCTCGTTCAGGTGCTGGACCCGGCTGAGGAAACGCTCCCGTATGATGGACGGGTTGAGTTCACCGCCAGCGAAACCGGCGAGCGCATCACGGCAGAACGCGCGGGCGAGTTGCGCGAACACTATCACAAGCGGCTGGTGGCGCATCGCGCCGAAGTTGAGACCTTCGCGCGAAAATTGCAATGGCCGTTTCTTTGCCATCACACCGACCGGCCAGCCGAGGAAACCCTGCTGGCGATGCACACGCGCTTGGCCGGGCTGGACAAACACTATCGCGCCAAGCCTGCCAGCGCCGCGGCCAACGCCGCCGAGAGCGCGGAGGGCTGAAACATGGGTCTGGGCGCGCTCGCATTCCTCAATCCGTGGCTTCTGCTGGGGCTGGCCTCAATCCCGCTGATCTGGTGGTTGCTGCGGTTCACGCCACCGAGCCCGACACGGATCATGTTTCCGGCCACGCGCCTGCTCGCTGGTCTCCAATCGCGCGAGCGCACGCCGGCGCGCAGTCCATGGTGGCTGACGGCGCTGCGCATACTGCTGATTACGCTGGCGGTGCTCGCGCTAGCCGGCCCAGTACTCAACCCACCAGGCGCGCAAACCGCGGGTAGCGCACCGCTACTTCTGGTTGTAGACAATGGCTGGAGCGCAGGTAGCCGCTGGAACGCGCGCGAGACGGCGATCGACAGCGCGCTCAACGCGGCGCAGCGCAACGCTCAAACGGTCGTCCTCGCACCGACGGCGGGCCTGTCGCCAAGCTGGTCCGCCACCCCTGCAACGCCCGCAGATGTGCGAGAGCGCGCTGCCAGCCTCTCGCCAATGCCATACGCGCCTGATCACGCACTGCTGGCCAGACGGCTCAGCGAGACGCTGCCCACGGATCAGAGGTTTGACGTGCTTTGGCTCAGCGACGGTGTCGCGCATCTAGGTACGGATGTGCTGACAGACCGGCTGAGAGAGGTAGCAAGCAGCTTCACCGTGGTCAGTGACCCTGCCGGACAGACGCCGCTTGGCATGTATGGCTACACCGGCGAGGATCGCAGCTTGCGCGCGCGCATCCTGCGGCCCGGCGGCGAGGCCATGTCCGGTCAGGTCCATGCCCTGTCAGCGCGCGGCGACCGGCTGGCCGAAGCGACCTATAGCTTTGAGCCGGGCGCAACTTCCACCGAGGCGAGCTTCGAGCTGCCGCTTGAGCTGCGCAATGATGTGGCGCTGCTTCGGGTGGCAGGCGAAAACTCCGCCGGCGCGGTGCACCTGATCGACGACCGTGCGCGCTGGCGGCGCGTCGGCATCATCACCGGCGAGGCGCGCGGGCAGGCGCAGCCGCTGCTCTCCCAGTCCTATTACATCGAAAAGGCGCTCAACCCGTATGCCGAGGTCATCTCGGTATCCGAACGCAACATTGCCGCCGCCGTTGATGACGTCCTGAGCCGCTCGCCCTCGGTGCTCATCCTCTCGGATGTGGGCCAGCTCATCGGCCAGTCCGCCGCGCAAATCAGCAATTGGGTCGAGGACGGCGGCATGCTGATCCGCTTCGCCGGCCCGCGCCTGGAGCGCTCCAGCGACCAGCTCCTCTCAGCGCCGCTGCGCAGCGGCGGTCGCGTGCTCGGTGGCGCACTATCGTGGAGCCAGCCCCAACGGCTTGCGCCTTATCCTGCCGACAGCCCATTTGCGGGCATGGCGATGCCGCCGGATGTAATGGTCAACCGGCAGGTGCTTGCCGACCCAAGCGGACTGGACAATGCTCAGGTGTGGGTCCGCCTCGAAGACGGCACACCACTCGTCACCGCCCGCCAGCGCGGCGAGGGAAGGCTGGTCATGTTCCACGTCACGGCAAACTCCGACTGGTCGAACCTGCCGCTCTCAGGCGCGTTCGTTGAGATGCTGCGCCGCATTGTGGCGATGGCGGATGCCGCGAGCCCCGCGAGCGACGGCGCGGCCACCAGCGATGCGGGCATGCGCGACTCCGGATTTCTGATGCCGCGCCGCATCATCGACGGGTTCGGTGTGCTCGGCCCTCCGCCGCCAACCGCTGCGCCGCTGCCCGCCACTGAAGCAGCCTCGGCCGTGCCGGGACCACAGCGCCCACCGGGCCTCTACGGACCACAGGGCGGCGCGCACGCGCTGAACGTCATCCGCGAAGGCGCGCAGATCAATCCGCTTGAATCCATTCCGGATGCGCAGATGACCGTCTATGATAGCGGCGAAACGCTGGACCTTGCTCCGTGGTTGTTCATGGCCGCGCTCGCGGTGTTCATCATCGAAAGTCTCGCGATCCTGCTGATGAGCTTGCGCACAGGCGGGAGGCTCGCGGGAAAATCGGCCGCGGTGCTGATGGCGCTTGCGGTGCCGTTTTCGCTGGCCGGGGACGCGCACGCGCAAGGCGAGGACCGCCGCGCAGAGGCGCTCGCGCTCAAGGGCACGCTGGAAACCCGGCTGGCCTATGTGATCACTGGCAACGAAGAGATCGACAGCGTCAGCCGCGCCGGCCTGCAGGGGCTGACCGAGGTGCTGACGGCGCGAACGGCGGTCGAACCCGCCGAGCCGGTGGGTCTCGATGTGGCCAACGATGAACTCGTGTTCTTTCCGCTGCTGTATTGGCCGGTGCCGCAAGAACCGGCTCCGCTGGACGATGAGACGCTGGCGCGCGTCGACGCGTACATGAAGCAGGGCGGCATGATCCTGTTCGACACCCGCGACCAGAACCGTCGGACCTTCGACGAGATGGGGCTGGGCGTTTCGACCGGCGAATCTGGCCTGGCAGCGCTGATCGGCGGGCTTGACCTGCCCCGCCTCGAGCCGACTCCGCAGGAGCATGTGCTGAGCAAGTCCTTCTATCTGCTCGATGATTTCCCCGGCCGTTGGGACGGTGGGCCGCTGTGGGTCGAAGCCGGCTCGCGCTCGACCGAACCTGGGCAGGCCGTGCGCGCGGACGGGGTCAGTTCGATCATCATCACGTCCAACGACTTCGCCGGCGCCTGGGCGCGCGACGTAAGCGGAAGACCGATGTTCCCTGTCGTCCCCGGCGGCGAATTGCAGCGTGAAATGGCTTACCGCACCGGGGTCAACATCGTGATGTACGCTCTGACTGGAAACTACAAGGCTGACCAGGTGCATCTGCCGGCGTTGCTCGAAAGGCTTGGCCAATAAGCCGTTGTAAGGATCTCACATGAACTTGGATTTCGCATGAACTGGAGCATCGAGTTCTCGCCGTTCCTGCCGGAGAGCATGCTGATCGGCGCGGCCGTCATCGTGGCGCTGGCCGTGGTCGGGCACCTGATCCGCCGCCAGCGCGGCGCGCTCTTGCGCCTACTTGCCGGCGCGTTCCTGCTGCTGGCGCTGGCCAACCCGGTGCTGAAGCAGGAAGAGCGCGAGCCGCTGCGCAACATCGCCGTGGTCGTCGTCGATGAGAGTTCAAGCCAGAAGATCGCGGGCCGTCCCGAGCGCACCGACACCATCCGTCAGCAGCTGTCCGCGCGGCTTCGGGAAATCCCGAACCTCGATATCCGCTTTGTCCGCGCTGGCCCGGGCGGCGACGCAGAGCGCGAGGAGACTCGCCTGTTCGATGCACTCAACCGTGGCATGGCCGACGTGCCGTCAGAGCGTCTGGCGGGCGTTTTCATGGTCACCGACGGGCAGATCCATGACGTCCCGCTGGAAGCCGCAGAGGTCAATTTCGGCGCGCCGGTCCATGCGCTGCTCACCGGCGAGCAAGACGAGTTCGACCGACACATAAAAATCCGCACTGCACCGCGTTTCGGCCTGGTCGGCAGCACGCAGACCGCGGAGATCGAGGTCGTACAGACCGGCTCTGACGACCAGCCGCGCACCGCGACGCTCACCGTGCGCCGCGAGGGCGAAGGGCCCGAAACGCTCAACGTGGGCGTCGGGCAGCGTATACGTCTGCCGTTTCGCTTCACGCGCGCAGGGCCAACATATATGGAAGTTGCCCTGGAGCCTGTCGCGGGTGAGTTGACAGAAGCGAACAACCGGATCGTGCTCAAGGCCGAGGGCGTTCGCGAGAACTTGCGCGTGCTGTTGGTCAGCGGCGAGCCGCACGCGGGCGAACGCACCTGGCGCAACCTGCTGCGCTCAGACGCTTCCGTTGATCTGGTGCATTTCACGATCCTGCGTCCACCGGAGAAGCAGGACGGCACGCCGATCAACCAGCTTTCGCTGATCGCTTTCCCCACGCGCGAGTTGTTCTCGGAAAAGCTCAGTGAGTTCGACCTCATCATATTTGACCGCTACCAGCGCCGGGGTGTGCTTCCCCTGATCTACCTCGATAACATTTCGCGCTATGTCCGCGCCGGCGGTGCTGTGCTGATCGCGGCCGGACCGGATTTCGCATCGCCACTGAGCCTGTACCGCACGCCGCTTGCGAACATCACGCCGGCGCGGCCGACCGGGCGAGTGATCGAGCAGCCCTTCAAGCCTCGCGTGTCGGATAAGGGCGAGCGCCACCCCGTCACCGCCGAACTGCCGGGGGCGAATGGCGCGGGCGACCCAGACTGGGGCCGCTGGTTCCGAACCATCGACGTCCAGACCAACGAGGGCGATGTTCTGATGACCGGACCCAATGAGACCCCACTTCTGGTGCTGGCGCGGCAGGGCGAAGGCCGAGTCGGCATGTTTCTGTCCGACCACGTCTGGCTGTGGGCGCGCGGCTACGAGGGCGGCGGGCCATATGCCGATATTCTGCGGCGGATTTCCCACTGGCTGATGAAAGAACCGGATCTGGAGGAAGAGTCGCTTGATGTCAGCGCCGGGCGGCAGAACCTGACGATCACGCGACGGTCCATGGCCGACAGCACTCCGCCAGTGGAGATCAGCACGCCCGATGGCGAAACCCAGACGGTCACGCTGGAACAGGTTGAAGCCGGGCGCTGGACCACGAACGTCACGGCTGAGACGCCTGGGCTTTACCGCGTGACATCGGGCGATCTGGCCGCCGTCGCGCATGTTGGAGCAGTCAATTCGCGTGAGTTGACCGAGGTGACAGCCAGCCGCGAGCCGCTTGCGCCCGTGCTTGACGAGACCCGCGGTGGTGCGTTCTGGCTCGGCGGCGCGGCGCAGACGGCAGG
>CAYVFK010000056.1:0-9711 GCA_964450925.1 uncultured Hyphomicrobiaceae bacterium
ACAGCATGGGCGAATACGTGTTCGACTATGCCTGGGCCGATGCCTATGAGCGCGCCGGCGGCGAATATTACCCCAAGCTGCAAGCGAGTGTGCCATTCACGCCGGTCACAAGCCGGCGGCTGCTGACGCCTGACGGCAAGTTGGACTGGCGCGCCGAGGCGCTCCTGAACGCGGCTGTCGAACTGACGACGAAAAACGGGCTGTCCTCGTTGCATCTGACCTTTGTGCCGGAAGGCGAGTGGCATAATGGAGCGCGGCTCGGCCTGTTGCAGCGCACAGGGCAGCAGTTCCACTGGCACAATGAGGACTACCAGACGTTCGACGACTTTCTCGCCGCACTCGCCTCGCGCAAACGCAAAGCGCTGCGCAAGGAAAGGCGCGAGGCGCTCTCGGCCGGCATCGAGATCGAATGGCTGATTGGCAGCGACATCACCGAGGCGCACTGGGACGCCTTCCACGCGTTTTATCTCGATACCAGCAACCGAAAATGGGGGCGTCCCTACCTCAATCGAGACTTCTTCAGCCGTGTACACGAGGCGATGCCGGAGCGCATGGCGCTGTGTATGGCGCGGCGGGGCGAGCGGTATATCGCCGGGGCGCTGAATTTCATAGGCGGCGACGCGCTTTATGGCCGCTACTGGGGCGCGGTCGAGCACCACCCGTTTCTGCATTTCGAGGTCTGCTATTATCAGGCCATCGACCTCGCGATCGCGCGCCGGCTCCCGCGCGTTGAAGCTGGTGCGCAGGGCGAGCACAAGCTGGCGCGCGGCTATGTCCCGCAGACGACTTACAGCTTGCATTACCTTGCGCATCCGGGATTGGCTGATGCGGTCGAGCGGTTTCTGGAGCGCGAGCGGGAAATGGTGGCGCAGGACAACGAACTGCTTGCCGAAGCGACGCCGTTCAAGCGCGGCGGAACAGGTCAAGGCGGCGCTTGACCCCTGCCGACCAGCGTCGCTATATCCACTGCGACGCGCCGAACGCTTGCAAACGAGGGTGCCGCCATGAGCGAACAGCCGCCGGCCTACGATCCCGACAACATCTTCGCCAAAATCCTGCGCGGGGAGATGCCGTGCTTCAAGGTGTACGAGGACGAGCACACGCTCGCTTTCATGGACATCATGCCGCGCACCGACGGGCACACTCTGATCATACCGAAAGCGCCATCGCGCACGATGCTGGACGCCCAGCCGGAGGATTTGCAGCACGCGCTTGTGACCTGCCAGAAGATCGCGCAGGCCGCGCAGCAGGGGTTCAAGGCTGACGGGATCCTTTTGCAGCAGTCATCGGAAAGCGCGGCAGGCCAGGTGATTTTCCATCTGCATTTCCACATCATGCCGCGTTGGGACGGCGTTGATCTGCGCCCGCCGGGGCAGAAGGCGGATGACGCAGTGCTGGAAGAGCACGCCCAGCGTATCCGCGATGCCCTCGCTGCGGCTTAGCCGATGGTTACGGCTCCAACGGCAGAGCGACGAACTTCATTTTGCCGGTATCCTGCATGAACAGCAATAGCGCGGTTGCGCGGTCCAGATCTCGCAGTTCGGCGATGCGCGCGTAGACATCCTCTGGGGTCGTCACCGGCTTGTGAGAGACTTCGACGATCACACCGCCAGGAACAATCCCGCGTTCGGCTGCCGCGCTTCCCTGTGCCACCTCCGTGACGATCACGCCGTCGATGTCCTCGGCAATCCCGTATTCGTCGCGCAATTGTGCCGTTAGCGCGCTTAATGACAGCCCAAGCACCGTCTCGCCGTTGCCGTCCTCCACCGGCTGAACCGCGCTCTGGTCGTCGTTTTCGACCAGCCGCTCCACCGTCAGATCGAGCGTGAGGCGTTCTCCGCGACGATTGACAACGACCGGTACGTTCGCGCCGATCTGCGTTTCGGCGACGAGGCGGGGCAACTCGCGCACGGTTTCAACGGGTTTGTCGTTGAAGCGCACGATGACGTCGCCGACTTCGATGCCGGCTTTGGCTGCGGGTCCATCCGGCGAGACCCCGGCGACCAGCGCGCCCACCGCCTCATCCATACCGAGGCTGTCGGCAATTTCTTCATTCAGGTCCTGAATGCGTACGCCGATCCAGCCGCGCCGGGTCTCGCCGAATTCGCGCAGCTGAGCTATTACACGCTGGGCCGTGTTTGATGGCAGAGCAAAGCCAATGCCGATCGACCCGCCGGTTGGAGAGATGATCGCGGTGTTCACACCGATGACCTCGCCGTCCATGTTGAACAGCGGGCCGCCTGAGTTCCCGCGGTTGATCGCCGCGTCAGTCTGGATGAACGCATCATAGGGGCCGGCGTTGATGTCGCGCTTTACCGCAGAGACAATACCAAGCGAAACCGATCCGCCCAGCCCGAACGGGTTGCCGATCGCCATCACCCAGTCGCCGACCTCCATTTGAGAAGAATCGCCGAACGGGACCGCCGGCAGCGGTTCTTCAGGCTCCACGCGCAGGAGCGCCAGATCGCTTTTGTCGTCCGTGCCGATCACCTCGGTCACCGTCAGTTTCTGACCGCCGGCGAAGTTTATGATGATCTCGTCGGCATTTTCGATGACGTGGTTGTTGGTGACGATGAGACCTGCGGGATCAATCACGAAGCCTGAGCCGAGCGAGTTGATGCGGCGCGCCTGGCCGCGGTCGTTGAGGAAGTCCTGGAACAGATCGTCGAAGGGGGAGCCTTCTGGCGTGCGCGGCGTGGGCACCGTCTGACCCTCAGAAAGAAGTTGCGTCGTCGAGATGTTAACGACTGCGTCTTGCAATTCCTTCGCCAGCTGCGAAACCGGCTCGGGCCCCCGGGCTTCGGCCGGGTCTGCCACGCTGAGCCAGCCGATGGCCGCGAGCAGGACCGCCAGGATCACTGAGGTGACCCGCATGACCAGGCCAACCGGTTGGGAGCGAAAAGCTATCATGTCATGGTGTCCGAATGCTGCCGATGGGATGACGGAGGACGCCGCGTCTGCATTCGCAATGCTTTTGCGAAACCTTGTGTCGAATCTATCAGAGGCCAACCTCAGTGCGAAGGACTTTAGGTTTGGTGTATCGGCGCATGATGGGGCTTCGGCGCGGCGTGCTCTTGGCCGGCTAACCACGCACCAACCAAACAATAAGAACACCGATCGCGATGGCGATGGCGCCGGCCATGCGAACGGTGTTCTCAGGTGTTTGCGATATCATTTCAAGCAGCCGGGTTCCCAGGTGTGGCGCGAGGGCCCAGAGCAGGCCCTCGATCACCAGTGCGAGTGCGAACCCGACCAGCAAGTCGTTCATTGCCGATACGACTTACTGCGCTGCAGCGGCTCGCGGTCCGGGAGCCAGATCTTCGGTCTCGTTGGCTTCCACAGCGCCGGCTGGCGTCGGACCCGGTTGCGCTGGTCCTGCCGTCTGTTGCCCATCACTGGTGCCATAAGGCCCGCCGAAGAAGTTGAAGAACTGCGAATTCGGCGACAACACCATGCGCGTGTCATTCGCCTTAATGCCCGCCTCGTAGGCTTGCATTGAGCGGTAGAACGCGAAGAAGTCCTCATCTTTGGTGAACGCATTGGCGAAGATCTTATTGCGCTCTGCATCGCCCTCACCACGAAGAATTTGCGAGTCGCGTTCAGCCTCGGCCTTGATGATGGTGGCCCTCCGATCAGCCTCGGAGCGTATCCGCTGGCCCGCCTCGCGACCGCGTGCGCGAATTTCAGCAGCTTCTTGCTGGCGCTCGGTCTGCATTCTGGCGAAGATCGCTTCGCTGTTCGCTTGCGGGAGGTCAACGCGCTTCAGGCGTACATCCACGATGTCGATGCCAAAATTCTGTGCTTGTGCGTTCACGTCCTCCGCAATGCGCCGCATCATTTCGCTTCGGTCGTCTCGCACGATGGCCTCAAAATCAGACGAACCAATCACGCGGCGGAGCGAAGCGTCCATACTTGAACTCAGCCTCGAACGGGCCACTGCTTCATTCGTCACCGACTGGAAGAACAATAGTGGGTCGACGATACGGAAGCGCGCGAACGCATCAACAACAAGGCGCTTCTGGTCCGCAGCGATGACTTCCTGCGGCCGGCTGTCAAGCGCGAGGATACGTTTGTCGAAGATGGTCGCGGTCTGCACCAGTGGATATTTGAAGTACAGCCCAGGTTCCTTGATGACGCGCTGCGGCTTGCCGAACTCGAGCACAAGCGCCTGCTGAGTCTGCGATACGATGAATGCTGCCGAGTAGGCGGCGACTGCGCCAAGGGCAAGCACGATGATGACTACGGCGAAAAGCGCTTTTCTCATTGGCTAGCTCCCTGCGTGCGTGTCTCTTGTCTGCGCAATTCGTTGAGCGGCAGATAGGGGACGACGCCTTGTCCGGACTGTGATTCGTCGATGATGATCTTCTCGGTTCCCGCGAAGATGCGTTCCATCGTTTCCAGGAACATACGACGGCGCGTGACTTCGGGCGCCACCGCGTACTGCTCGTAAATGTTGATGAAGCGCTGCGCCTGACCTTCGGCCTCGGCTACCGTCTGCGCCTTGTAAGCCTGTGCGGCTTCGAGGATCCTTGCAGCTTCACCGCGCGCTTCCGGAACGACCGTATTGGCGTAAGCCGATGCCTCGTTCTGAATGCGCTCCTGGTCGGCACGCGCAGCCTGCACGTCGCGGAACGCGTCAATCACCTGGGACGGCGGATCCACCTTTTGCAGCTGAACTTGTGTAACGAGAATGCCAGATTCGTAAGAATCGAGCGTTGTTTGCATAAGCTGTTGTACGGCCTGCTCAGTCTCCTGGCGAGAGCGGGTCAGCAGAGGCTGAAGTTCGCTTTCGCCTGCGACCTCGCGCAGCGCGCTTTCGGCCACGTCCTTCACCGTCTGCTCAGGCTGCTGGATGTTGAACAGGAAATCCTCAGCATCGTTAATTCGCCAGAAAACAACCGAGTTGATGTCGACAATGTTTTCATCGCCGGTCAGCATCAGGCTCTCCTCGGGAACCTGGCGCGATATGCTGGTCGTCACGCCGTCAACCTCGCCGCGGAAGCCCACGGCAGTCCGGTTGACGCGGGTAACTTTGGGCTTGAACACCGTCTCGACCGGATAGGGCAGGCGGAAGTTCAGACCCGGCGGCAATTGCCGATCGAATTCGCCGAAGCGCAGCACCACGCCGACCTCGTCTGGCTGGACGCGTGTTGTGAACCCCTGCCAACCAAAGAAAGCCAGTAGTGCCAGCACGACCAGCGCAATGACACCGCCGCTGGCGCCGCCCCCGCCACCGGGCATCGCTTTCTTCAGCCGGTCTTGGCCCTGCTTGAGAATTTGTTCGAGGTCGGGGCCCTGGTTACCGCCGCCCGACGGTCCCTGTCCCCAGGGGCCGCCGCTGCCGCCTCTCCAGCCTCCGCCGTTCTGACTACTCCAAGGCATATTCGTGGTCCTCTATACGTGTCGGATGACGTGATGGTACGCGCCGATAGCCGACGCCTTGTCTGACCGGAAGCGTTGCCCCGGCCCAATTCCTGCACAGGTGATAGCCGCCAACATCTCCATCAAAGTCTGAATGAAAGTCTTGGCGCTGCTAAGAATGTTGGCGTTGCTATAAGCCACTTGTTGATCCAGCGCAAACATGAGAACGAAGCTGGCAATTCCGACGCTGTGATGTGCCAGGCGGGCCAGCCCCCGCGTTTCACTGGATATGGAGAGACCTCGCGAAGCCTTCAATCCACGCATGCGGGTTTGCGCCGCCAAATCTCGGTGCCGATAACGGCCAAATCGTCGCGCAGCGGAGGCCGCGCTCAGCCGCCCGCTCGCAACCAGAGCCGCCCCTGACCCTACGAAAGGCGCGCATCGCCAGACGTTGATCGCCGTTGCTGGGGGCGAGATGCTCGTGTAGCATAACCTCCGAACAAAGACCTGATTCCGAAAGCCGCACGGGCGCAGAGCGATGTCCAGGTGATTGTCACCTGGAGGCAGTGCTCGTCCGCCCGATCCCGCTCTGGTGACTGCAAGGGCTTGTCAGCGGATATCGGGTCGAGGCCGGCGAAAGAGATTCGGTGGCGCGTCGAAGCTCCAGCGCAAACCTGTGCTGCATTGGGGCGAACTATGGCATGAAGCCGGAAGCGTGTTGCTGGTCGTAGCGAATGCGTTAGAGTCCCGTGCGCCGACTGCGCGAGCAAATGATACAGAGCCACACTTGGCCTTACAAGGTAGACCTGATCAGCCGCCCGCGCCCCAGACTTGCACAATCACGATGCATCAGGGGCTTAGCGGGGCTGATCGCCGCAGTCAACGGTTCTGGTATCGACGGGCGACAGCTTGTTGCATGGCGGCACCATCGCGCGGAATCGTCGCGTGAGCGGAGTCCGCACCCGCAGATGCGAAGACGTGCCGGTCGGTGGCAATGCGGAAAAATCCGGCGTTATATGTTTTTTGGCGAAATCAACCCTTTGCCTTCTGCTTTTCAGACACGATCTGACGGAAGGTCGGGGTAGGGTCATGGGCAACAATGAGTGACGGTGATAGCTTGGGCGAACTGACAGGCATGAGCAAAGAAACAATTCTCGAAGAATTCCGTGGTCGCTATGCCGGCCGGCGAACCGCTGAGATGTCTCTGCAGGAGTATCTGGAAGCCTGCCGGGATGATCCGAAGCTCTATGCGACCGCGGCGGAACGGCTGCTGGCCGCAATCGGTGAACCGGAAATCGTCGATACTTCGCGCCATGATCGGCTTGGCCGCATTTTCCAGAACCGCACGGTGCGGCGCTATCCAGCTTTCGATGACTTCTATGGGCTGGAAGAGACCATCGAGCGCGTGGTGGCCTTTCTGCGGCACGCGGCACAAGGATTGGAGGAGCGAAAGCAGATTTTGTATCTGCTTGGCCCGGTTGGTGGCGGCAAGTCCTCGCTTGCCGAGCGCATGAAAAAGCTCATGGAAACTGAGCCGATTTATGTGCTCAAAGCCGGGGATCAGGTCAGCCCAATCTATGAAAGTCCGCTGGGGCTCTTCGATCCAGAGCAGGATGGCCCAGCGCTTGAACGCGATTACGGCATCCCGCAGCGCCGTCTGCCGGGTATGTGCTCGGCCTGGGCGCTCAAGCGGCTGGACGAGTTCGACGGCGACGTCTCCAAATTCACTGTTGTGCAGATGCACCCGTCGAAGCTGCGCCAGATCGGTGTGGCGAAGGCGGAGCCCGGCGATGAAAACAACCAGGACATCTCGACGCTGGTCGGTCACCCGGACATCCGCAAGCTGGAGTTCTTCAGCCAGGATGACCCGGACGCTTATTCTTATTCCGGCGCGCTGAATCTGACGACGCAGGGTCTGCTCGAATTTGTCGAGATGTTCAAAGCGCCGCAGAAGATGCTTCACCCGCTACTGACAGCCACGCAGGAGCGCAACTACGTCGGCTCGGAGAATCTGGGCGCGATGCCATATCAGGGCATCATCATTGCGCACTCGAACGAGTCGGAGTGGCGCAGCTTCAAGGCCAACCGCAACAACGAGGCCTTCCTCGACCGGATCAGCCTGATCCGCGTGCCATACTGTCTGCGTGTCAACGAAGAAGCCATGATCTACCGCAAGCTGCTGGCCCAGTCCGAGCTGTCTGAAGCGGCATGCGCGCCTGATACGCTTGAGATGATGGCGCGCTTCTCAGTACTGACCCGGCTGAAGCCGCACGAGAACTCCTCGCTCTATGCGAAGATGCTCGTCTATAACGGTCAGGATCTGAAGGGCAGCGACCCGCACGCCAAGACGGTACAGGAATACCGCGACGCCGCGGGCGTGGATGAGGGCATGGACGGCATGTCCACTCGCTTCGCCTACAAGGTGCTCTCAGAGACCTTCAACTTCGACACCGCTGAGGTCGCTGCTGACCCGGTGCATTTGATGTATGTGCTGGAGCAGGCGATCAGGCGCGAGCAGCTCGATCGCGAGACGGAGCAGCGCTACATCGCTCTGATCAAGGATGAGCTCGCGCCGCGCTACGCCGATTATATCGGCAAGGAAATCCAGAAGGCTTATCTCGAATCCTACGAGGAGTACGGCCAGAACCTGTTCGATCGCTACATCGCTTACGCGGACGCCTGGGTCGAAGGCAAGGACTTCAAGGACCCCGACACTGGCCAGATCTTCGACCTCGACGTGCTTGATCGCGAGCTTCAGAAGACCGAGAAGCCGGCGGGTATCCGCAATCCGAAGGATTTCCGGAACGAGGTCGTGAAGTATGCCTTGCGCCAGCGTGCCCATAACGAGGGCCGCAACCCGCGCTGGACCTCATATGAGAAAATCCGCGAGGTGATCGAGCAGCGCATGTTCTCGCAGATCGAGGAACTGCTTCCTGTCATCACCTTTGGCAGCAAGCAGGACAAGGAAAGCGCGGACAAGCACGAGGCGTTCGTCGAGCGCATGACGGAACGCGGCTACACCGAACCGCAGGTCCGCCGCCTCGTCGAGTGGTACATGCGCATGCGCGAAGCGGGCTAGGGCCCGCTTCACCGCGAACTGGCGAACAACCGCCGACTGGATCGGTCATACGATGTCAAATTTGCGGATTATCGACCGCAGACAGAATCCGAGTGGCAAGAGCCTCGGCAACCGTCAGCGTTTCATGAACCGGGCGCGCGAGCAGCTGCGCAAGGCGATCAAGGACAATATTCGCCAGCGCAGTATCTCCGACACCCAGTCCGGCGAGACGGTGGTGATCCCCGCCGACGGCACGCACGAGCCGGTATTTCGCCATGATCCGGAAACCGGAGAGCGTTCGCGCATTCTGCCCGGCAATAAGGAGTTTCGCGCAGGCGACCGGCTTCCGCGCCCCTCCGGCGGCGCGGGTCGCGGCGGGAGCGAAGGCAGCGAGGAAGGCGAGGGCGAGGACGCGTTCGCCTTTACCCTCAGCCGGGACGAGTTTCTCGACTTGCTGTTCGAGGACCTCAAGCTGCCGGATCTGGTGAAGAAGCAGCTCAAAAGCGAAGAGACCGAAAAGCCGAAGCGCGCCGGCCTGACGACTTCCGGCCCCGCCAACCGGCTCAACTACGTGCGGACCGCGCGCCGCTCGCTGGTGCGCCGCGCCGCGCTCAGCCGACCCAAGCACGATGTGATCGTGCAGATGGAGCGCGAGCTGGAGCGGCTTGAAGAAGAAGAGATCACACCCGCAGATGGCCGCTCAACAGACCACCGTATCGTGGAACTGCGCGAGCAGTTGGCGCGCGCACGCCACAAACGCGCCCGCGTGCCCTTCATCGACCCTATGGACCTGCGCTACAACCGGCTGGAGCACCGCCCGCAGCCGATTGCACAGGCAGTCATGTTCTGTCTGATGGACGTGTCGGCGTCGATGGACGAGGACATGAAGGCGCTGGCCAAGCGATTCTTTTTGCTGCTGCACCTGTTCCTTGAGCGGCATTACGATAATGTCGAGGTGGTCTTCATCCGTCACACCCAGCACGCCGAGGAGGTAGACGAGCAGACCTTCTTCGAGGGGCGTCAGACCGGCGGCACGGTCGTTTCCTCAGCACTCAAGGAGATGCTGCGCGTCGCGCGTGCGCGCTATCCGCTTGCCGATTACAACATCTACGTCGCGCAGGCCTCCGACGGCGACAACGTGCGCAGCGACATCGAGACCTGCGTCAACCTGCTGAACGATCGGATCCTGCCGATCACGCAGTATATGGCCTATGTGGAAATCAACCCGCCGATGCGCGGGCGCCGCAACATCGCCCGCCGCGGCGAGAGCGACCTCTGGCATGGCTACAGCG
>CAYVFK010000057.1:0-9666 GCA_964450925.1 uncultured Hyphomicrobiaceae bacterium
ATTCGCTGTTCAATGTCGTGTCGATCATGACAGGCACGGGCTATGCCACCACCGCTTATGACGTCTGGAGCCCGATGGCGATGTCGCTGTTTTTTATCTTGATGTTCATCGGCGGGTGTTCTGGCTCCACCTCTTGCGGGATCAAGATTTTCCGTTTCCAGGTGCTGTTTCAGGGTTTGCGCCAGAAACTGAGACAAACCTTCCACCCCCACGGCGTGTTTCTTGAGACCTATAACGGCCGGCCATTGTCCCCTGATGTCATCAGCGCGGTGACGACTTTTTTCTTCATGTATATTGGAACCTTCGCTTTTGTCGCGATCATTCTGGAGTTGCTGGGGCTGGATACGCTCAGCGCAATATCCGCGTCGGCGACGGCGATCTCGAATGTCGGGCCAGGGCTTGGCGAGAACGTGGGCCCGTCCGCCAACTTCGCGGGTTTGCCGGACGCTGCCAAATGGGTGATGTGTGCCGCAATGCTAATGGGGCGACTGGAAATTTTCGCGGTGCTTGTGCTGCTACTGCCTGCGTATTGGCGCTCGTGAGGGCTATGCCTGCGAGGTCTCGCCGCGGTTCTCACTCACATAAAGCCGCTTGATGGCGCCGGCCACCCGGCCGATGTCGCGGCCAAAGCCGAGCAGCGACGGCACCAGGATCAGCACCAGGAAAGTTGCCGCCGCGAGGCCAAAAACCAGCGTGATCGCCATCGGGATCAGGAATTGCGCCTGACGGCTGGTCTCGAAGAGTAGCGGCGTAAGCCCGCCGATGGTCGTCAGCGAGGTCAGTAGCACCGCGCGAAAGCGGTCATACGATGCGCCGATTGCCGCGTCCCGCAATGGTTCGCCCGCCTTCAGTCGCTCATTCGCCTGGGCGACGAGGATGATCGAGTCGTTCACAAGGATGCCGGACAGGCCCAGGAGTCCGATCATGCTGATGATGGTCAGCGGCATGTCCATGACGAGGTGGCCGACGATTGCGCCAACGAGTCCGAACGGGATAATCCCGATGACCGCGAGCGGCTGCACATAGCTACCGAACACCCACGCCAGAATCACGAAGATCAAGATCAGCGCGACGATAGCGCCGGTCTGCAGATCGGCGAAGGATTCCTCCCTGTCTTCCTGGCGGCCGCCGAACTCGTATTCAATCCCGTATTGCCTTGAGAGGCCCGGCAGCACGTCCGCCTGAAGCTGCTGGACGATGTTCGAGACGCTGTTCAGCTCGGCGTCCACGTCGCCGGTGACGGAAACGGTGCGTTCGCCGTCAATCCGCTGGATAATGGAGAAACCGGCCTGCTCACTGATCTGCGCTACCTCGGGGAAGCGCACGAAGCTGCCATCCGGGGCGCGCATGTAAAAATTTTCAAGCGCCTGAGCACCTTCGGCCTCCTGCTCGCGGAGCACGCGCACGGTGATCTCCTCGTCATCGCGCGGGAAGCGTGTTGCAATAGCGCCGTCGAAGGCGTTGCGCAGCTGCGTGCCAACGCTTTCTGCTGTGAATCCCAGCGCGAGGCCGCGCGGCGTGACCTCGACGATCAGCTCGCGCTTGCCGTATGGCATGTCGTCTGCAATCGCCGTAACGCCAGGATATCCGCGTAGCGCGGTTTTCACCTCTTCCGCCGCGGCCTTGAGCTGTTCGATCGGAGCGTTCTTCAACTTAACATCGACATCCCGGCCCGGTGGCCCGACCTGCTCGGTACGGATTGTGGCTTGCTCAAGGCCGGGAATGACCGGTAGCCGCTCGCGCCACGCTTGCATGACCGCTTGCGTGCGAATGGTGCGTGCTTCGCTGGGGACGAGTTGGACGGCCACCTCCGATATCGTATCAGACTGCGTGCGCCCGGCCTTGCCCAGGGTTGTGAATGCCGTAACCACCAGCCCGCCTTCGCCATCGCTCAGCGCGTTTTCCGCATCGTAAAGCGCGTCCTCGATGCGTTGGAGCGCGGCGATCCGCTCGGCCTCGGGCGTGCCGGCGGCGAACTCGACTTCTGCGGAGATGTTTTCGGATTCCGGTGATGGGAAGAATTGGAAGTCAACGCGGCCGCCGGCAAGCAAGCCGATGGCAAGGATCATTGCCCCAAATGTGAACGCAAGCGTCGTGTAGCGCCAGTCGTAGCTGAGCTTGACCAGCCGGAGAAACGGCCCGTCGCGGAACCATTGGAAGCCGCGGTCGAACACGCGACGGAATGCGCTGGGCGGCCGGTTAAGGCTGCCAAAGCTGTGGCTGAGATGCCCTGGCAGGATCAGAAAACTCTCGACCAGGCTGGCAATCAGCACCGCAATGACAACCAGCGGTATCGCAACCATCACATCGCCAATGCGCCCGCCAATGAGCAAGATTGGCAGGAAGGCAGCCATTGTTGTCATGCTCGCCGCTGTGACTGGCGTGAACATGCGTTTTGCGCCGTTCTCGGCGGCCTCCATGCGTCCTTCGCCGGCGCTTTGGCGCGTGGCCGTCTCCTCACCGACCACGATCGCATCGTCCACGATGATGCCGAGCATCATGATGAGCGCGAACATCGAGATCATATTGACGCTCTGGCCAGACAGAAACATTACCGTGAGCGTCGCCAGGAACGCGATGGGGATGCCCGCCGCGACCCAGAATGCGATCCGGGCATTGAGAAACAGGAACAGAACGATCAGCACCAGCACGAGCCCCTGCAAGCCGTTCTTGATCAGGATGCCGAGGCGCTGTGTGACGTATTCTCCGCGCACATCATAGACTTCGACAGTCAGGCTCTGCGGCAGAGTGGGCCGAATGCGGTCCATGTAGGTCCGCATTTCTTCCATCGTGTCCAATGTATCCGCGCTTACCGCGCGCTCGACCTGGAGCAGGACGGCGCGGCTGCCTTCGTGCAGTCCGATAACCGCGTCATCGTCAAAACGCGGCCGCACGTCGGCGATGTCCAGGAGCTGGACCTTGTTTCCTGCCGCATCGGATTTGATCTCGATTTCGGCGAGTTCCTCGGGCGTGCGGCGTTCTGCGAGGGTGCGCAACTGCAATTCGGACTCACCCTCGACCGTGCCAGAGGGCAGGTCCTGGGTTTCCTCGCGGATGCGCGTGGCGACCTGGTCAACGCTCAGATCAAGCCTGCGCAACTCAGCCTCGGGGATCGTCGCCCAGATTTCTTCGTCCCTCGCGCCGGTGAAGCTGACGCGGTCGATGCCAGCGTTGAGCAGCCCGTCGCGAAGCTGCTTTGCGTAGTCCTTGATGATCCGCTCTTCAAACGGGCCGGAGATCGCGATCTTGGCGACCGGCTCGTAGAAAGTCACCCGCTGGATGGTCGGTTCCTCGGCGGCTTCGGGCAGCGTTGTCACCTGTTCGACGGCCTGCTCGACATCGGACTGCGCCTTTTGCATGTCTGCATCGGCGAAAAACTCAATGTTGAACACCGCCACGCCTTCGCGCGCGATCGAGGTGATCTTGTCAACGTCGTCGAGAAATCGCAGTTCGGGATCAATCGCGTCGACGATATTCTTCTCGACGTCGAGTGCGCTGGCGCCGGACCACTGGATCGTAACGTTGATTGCCGGGATTTCGACGGTCGGGAAAAACTGCGTATTCAGCCGATTGACCGAGAACAGCCCCAGCACGATGATCGTGAGCATCAGCAGGTTCGAGGCCGTTGGGTGGCGGACAAACAGTCCGATGATGCCCGGCCGGCCAGCGGGGAGTTCACTCATTGAGGTTCACCACTCTGACCTTGATGCCATCGCCCGGGCGCGCCAGCCGCGTCGCCGCCACTTGCTCGCCGTCCTGCAGGTCTCCGCGCACCAACACACTGCCTTCGGCGGCGCCGACAGGCTGGACGTCGCGGCGGGCGAGCCGGCCTTCTTCGATCACAAAGACATGGTTGTTGTTATACAGCGCGGTCTGGGGGAGCCGGACGACGTCTTCGTATTGAATGTCGGGCACCCGCACCTCAACAAATGCGCCGGGGCGCAGGGGTGTCGGCTCTAGCGGATTTTGCACGCGGGCATAGACGTTCACGCCACCGCTCGCCGAGGCGATCCGCGAATCGACGCGCACGATCTCCGCATCGTAAACGAAAGGCTCGGCACCGGCATACCAGCGCACTTCGACCGGACGATCCACCACGCCTGCGGTTCCGCGCACAATGCGGCCATATTGCGCGTCGCTCAGTGTGACGCGGGCCTCGATCCTTGACTTGTCGATCAGCGTGGCGACCGCATCATTCGTGCTCAACACCTTGCCGACTTCGGCATTCGGGTCGCTTACATACGCATCGAACGGCGCGGCCAGGCTTGTGTCGCTCAGGTTGCGATCGGCATTGCGCAGCGTAGCGTTCAAGCGCTCCAGAGCCGCGCGCTGTTGGGCCGCGCGCGCCTCTTGCACCGATAGGCTGATCTCTCCTTGCTCGACGGCGTCCTGGCGCTGGCTGACGGTCAGGCGGCGTTGATCGAGAACCTGTTGGGACAGCGCACCGCGCTCAACGAGCTGCTGTGCGCGTTCAAGGTCACGCTCGGCGATGTCCAGTTGCTCGCGGGCCCGTTCCAACGCAGCATTTTGTGCCCGGATCTGGGCTTCGTTCTCCTCCAATCGCGCCTGGGTCTCGGCAATCTGTGCCCGCGCCTCCGCCCGCGCGATCTCATAATCGAATGGATCGATCCGCAGCAGCAAGTCGCCTTCCGCAACTTCGCCGCCATTTTGCAGGCTCGGCGAGACTTCAATCACCTCGCCGGAGACCAGCGCTCGCAGCTCCACCTCCCGCCCAGCAACCGTTTCACCATACAGCGTGAGTTGTGGCTGATAGTTGGAATACGTCACCGTGACGGCTCTAACCGGGGCGACCGCCTCTTGCGGCGGCGCGGGCGTGACGGTTGGCGATGTGGCCAGCAAATATGTGTAGCCGGCATAGGCGCCGGCCAGCAGCGCGAGCGGCAGCAGGATTTGCAGTAGGGCTCGGCCCGCCCGGCCAAGGGCGCTCGAGGAGCTGTTGCCGCCGGTTTCGCTGTCATGATCGGCCTTTTCAGACGGGTGCTTCTGCAGCATCAAGCGTCCCTGTAATAAGGCGGAGTCTTAGCTGTGATGGCCGCGACCGCCCGAACACGCAATGAACAATCTTTGTCGTTTTGTAACGCTGAGTATCACCCGTCGTCGACGCCCGTCACTCGTAAGTATGGCGCACCAGCGCGTCAGGCTCGAATTCGTACTCGCTGTTGCAAAACTCGCATGTCACCGACACCTTGCCGTCGTCCTGGACCATCTCCCCGATGCGCTCGGCAGGAAATCGTTTCAGCAACTCCGCCACACGCTCGCGCGAGCATTGGCAGAACGCCTTGATCGGGTTTGCCGGAAAGGCTCGCACATGCTCTTCGTGGAACAGCCTGATCAATAAACGCTCGGGCGATAACGTTGGATCAAGGATTTCATGGTCCTCAACTGTGGAACCCAGCATCGAGGCGCGGTTCCAGTCCTCCTCGCTCTTGTCTTCGACGTCTGCTGACTGGATGGCATTGCGTCCGCCCTCGGCCCCGACCTTCTGGATCATCAAGCCGCCCGCGCGCCACGCCCAACCGCCCGGCTCGCCGTCTCGCCCGCCGATGAACTGAGGGGCGACAGCCACGCGCAGAAGGCTCGGGATCTGCTCGGATTGGCGGAAATAGGTGTGGGCAGCGTCCACGAGGTTCTCGCCTTCCAGTTCGACAAAGCCCTGATACCGCTCCATGCCACCGCCCGGCTCGATCGTGAGGGCCATGTGGCCCTTGCCGAGAAGGCGCGGCTCGGCGTCGCCGGCGTCCTGAATCGCCTGCGCAACAGCGCTTTCCTCATAGCTGGCATAGGCGCGCACACCGCCCGGCGCGCGAAACTGGACAACCAGAAAGGTTATCGGCCCGTCTGAACTGGTCTGCAGCGTGAGCTTGCCATCGAACTTCAGCGAGTCGCCGAGCATCACGGTCAGCAGGATCGCCTCGCCCAGCAGGCGCGAGACCGGCTCAGGGTAGTCGTGGCGCGAGAGCAGGTCGTCGATTACTGGGCCAAGGCGCACGACCCGCCCGCGGACGCCCGCGCTTTCGATCTGGAAGGGTAGGACATAGTTCTCTAGAGCGCCGACCAGCTTGCCTTCGCTCTGGTCAAGCACGTCGTTTCCCGAATTTGTTTCGCCGGACTCTCCAACCATTCACTCCGCCTCTAAACACCAAGCCAGGATGGCCCGCTGCGCATGCATCCGGTTTTCGGCCTCCTCGAAAACCACTGATTGCGGACCGTCAATCACTTCGGCGGTGACCTCATGGCCGCGCTGTGCGGGCAAGCAATGCATGAATATAGCATGGGGCGCCGCGCGGCTCATCAGCGCCGCATCCACTTGATAGTCGCGAAGATTGGTCATCCGGCGCTCGGCGTCATCATGCCCCATCGAAACCCACACATCTGTCAGGACGCAGTCGGCGGCTGCAATCGCCTCCCCCGGGTCTTCGTGAATAGCGATCTGCCCGCCGCGCGTCATTGTCTCATCAACCAGTTGCGCCAACGGCTGGTAGTCCGCTGGGCACGCGATTGACAGGGTGAAACCAAACATCGACGCGGCGTGGAGCCACGAGGTCGCCACGTTGTTGTTCGCGTCTCCGATCCACGCCACTTTGCGCCCGCCAATCGGGCCAAGACACTCCTCAAACGTCATCACATCGGCGAAGACCTGACAGGGGTGGGACAGATCGGTCAGGCCGTTGATCACCGGTACATCCGCGTATGCGGCAAGTTCGAGGAGGTCCGCATGCGATGTCGTACGTAACATGATGGCGTCGACATAGCGCGACAAGACCCGCGAGGTGTCCGCGATGGTTTCGCCGCGGCCGAGTTGAAGCTCATTCGCGTTGAGCACGATCGTCTCGCCGCCGAGTTGGCGCATCGCAACATCGAAAGATACGCGCGTGCGCGTCGATGGCTTAGAAAACAGCATCGCGAGCGCCTGCCCGCGCGCCAGATGCGCAATCGCGCTGCGGTCACGACGGAACCGCGCCTTCATGTCATGCGCCCGCGCCATCAGACGGTGCAACTCCGGCGCTTCGAGCGCGTTGAGATCGAGAAAATGGCGAAGCGTCATGGCAAGTCCATGTCTTATCAGCTGCGGCGGTGGAGAGCGCAGGAACCTTTGAAAAGGCAGGCTAGCCGTGGTGCGCCTTGTTGGCGCGCGCATGGCCCCCAAGGGTTTGGTCCCCAAGGGTTTGGCCGCCAAGGCTTTGGCCGCCAAGGGTATCCTCGCCAAGGGTCGTGAGCGCTGCATTGAGGCTTGCGCAAGCCTCGCGCACCTCTTCATCGCCTATGTTGAGCGGCGGCACGAGCCTGATGACGTTTTCTCCGGCACCGACGGCGAGCATATGCTGCTCGCGCAGCGCGGCCACAACATCCCCCGCGGGCAGCGCGCATTTGAGGCCGAGCATCAAACCCTCGCCGCGCACCTCTTCGATAACGCCGGGATGCGCGTCACTGAGTTCGGCAAGCCCCTGGCGTAACCTCAGCCCGACATCGCGCACATGGGCCAGAAAGTCTGGCTCCAGAACGACATCCAGCACGGCATTGCCAACGGCCATCGCCAGCGGGTTGCCACCGAAAGTCGAGCCGTGGCTGCCCACCGTCATGCCCTGCGCAGCGTGCTCGGTCGCCAGACAAGCGCCGACAGGGAAGCCGCCCCCAAGCCCCTTGGCAGAAGCGAGAATGTCCGGCGCGATGCCCGCGTGTTCGTGCGCAAACAAGCGCCCGGTGCGCCCGACGCCACACTGAACCTCGTCGAGGATCAGCAGGATACCATGCTCATCCGCCAGATCGCGCAGCGCCCTCAGGAATCGCCAGCCGGGATTGCGGATCCCGCCTTCGCCCTGGATAGGTTCGATCAGGATGCCGGCCGTTTCAGGCGTGATGGCCGCGCGCACCGCCTCAATGTCGCCCAGCGGCACCTGGTCGAAGCCGGGCATCGCCGGGCCGAAGCCGCTCAGCAGCTTCTCCTGCCCGCCCGCTGCGATGGTTGCTAGCGTCCGGCCATGGAACGCGCCTTCGAATGTGACGATCCGGTAGCGCTCTGGCGAGCCGGTCACCGAATGAAATTTCCGCGCCATCTTGATCGCGCATTCGAGCGCCTCGGCGCCGGAGTTTGTGAAGAATACCGTCTGTGCGAAGGTCGCGGTGCACAGCCGCTCGGCGAGCCGTTCCTGCCCAGCAACGCGAAACAGATTAGAGGTGTGCCAGAGCTTTTGCGCCTGATCGCATAGCGCCGCGCTCAGCGCCGGGTGCGCATGGCCGAGCAGGTTCACGGCAATCCCGGCGGTGAAGTCGAGATAGCGCTCGCCCGTTGGCGTGAAGAGATAAGCACCCTCGCCGCGCTCGAACACGAGATCAGCGCGGGCGTAAGTTGGCAGCACCGCCGGCATGTCCGAGAACTTTCTTCTCCGTTGCAGGGACGCGCGCACGCGCGAGGAGGTAACGTAGACGACCTCTCTGGCGTTGCATATTCTCCACTCCCCCTCGTAGTGTCAATTGGCCGAAAAGACACAGTTCGGCAATAATTGCCGTCAAAAGGGCCACAGTGGCGCGCGCGGCGTTTGAGTTTTTCGAGCCGTCATGGCACTTCAGAAGACAGCACAGGTGAGTGGCATCCGGTCGGAGTGATTGGCTCCGGGCGTGTTTCGGCAAGATCACGGTGTATCGGGGCTGGCGGCCCCCATGAGTTCCCAGTATCCGCCACGGCCAGCATGCGTCCTGATCGCCTCAGCGATCTGACGCTCGTTCCAGTTTGCGGCCGATAACGTGTTCCCGGTAGAGCGTTTGTTTTCGTTTTCGACAGCTTTAGCGAGCTTGGTCACCGCGTATCCGCGTTGCGTCCGGCGGGGTGTTTGACGCGACGTCTGCGCGATCGGCGCTGCATTCTTGCATGCGGCGCTCACGAGACAAAGCCATGAGGAGGCTACGAATGGCATGGACGGATGAGCGCGTCGCGCTCTTGACGCGACTTTGGAACGAAGGGCATACGGCCAGCCAGATTGCCGAGCAATTCGGCGATATCACCCGCAATGCGGTGATCGGCAAGGTGCACCGGCTTGGGTTGTCGGGGCGCGCGGCGGAGTCCCGGTTTCGCGCTGCCCGCATCAAGATGCGTCCGCGCAATCACAAACCGCGGGGCGGGCACGGCGGGGCATTCCCGGTTCAGGGCAATGCGGCGCTCAAGGCGGAGCCAGGCGTTGCGCAACCCTGGACAGCGCCAGCGCGGCGGCCAGATTTGCGTCCGGTTGCCCAGCCTGAGGCGGAGAATGGTCCGGTCGTCGGGCTGTTGGATTTGAAAGAGAATAGCTGTCGCTGGCCAATTGGCGACCCGGACCAGCCGGACTTCGGCTTTTGCGGCTGCCAGAAAGCGGATCATGGGCCGTACTGTGAGCGTCATGCGGCGATGGCGTTTCAGCAAACGACGCGTCGGCGGGAGACGCAAAAAGCTGCGGCGTGAACGTCAGCGAGGGGAAGAGGTGAGCCGTATCCATGCGCAGCTTAGAGCGTTCTTGTTCTGACTGAACCGAACGGCTCACCGTCTGGCTGACAATCCTAAGATTGTTGTGAACACGCGCAGTTATTGCGTAAGATATTGATGTCGCGACATGCGCGGGGTTATGCACTGGTCCCGGTCTTGTTGGCAAATTTTTCGCCAAAGGCATAGCCCGC
>CAYVFK010000058.1:0-9604 GCA_964450925.1 uncultured Hyphomicrobiaceae bacterium
CTCGCCGGCGATGCGATGGGTGCCATGCACGCTGATGCCGGCCCCGCCGCCCATGCACACGCCATTGATGAGCGATACGGTCGGCTTGATGAAGCGTTGCAGCGTCCAGTTATGCTGATACTCCTCCCGGTAGAAGCGGATGCCTGCATCCTCGTCGCTATCACGCGCACGATATATTGCCTTGACATCCCCGCCCGCGCAGAACGCCCCATCATCATGGGCGCGCTGGATCACGCCGTAGATGTGAGGGTTCTTCGCCCATCGGTGGAAGTGCGTCTCCATCTCGCGGATCATCTCCAGCGATAACGCATTCAGCGCCTTCGGCCGGTTGAGAATGATGAGGCCAGCGCGATTGTCCTCGCGGCAGATCACATCTTGCGTGCGTGACGGTTCTGATGATGCCGACATGAAATCCTCATGATGACTTGCATGAAAGAAGCGGGGCCGAAATGGAAAGGGTCCCAGTGGGCCGCGCATTCATTATCACATCGTATCGACGGTCCAAATCGGGGAGGGCGTTTTCGTGGTCCGGCTAGTTTTGATCATGATGATGGGGCTGTGCGTGGCGGGCGGGGCTTTGGGCGCGACGGTACCGGAGCTGCCGGCCAAACGCCCGCAGCCACAAGCAGCATGGGGAAAGCCGGATATCAGCGAAGGGCCAAGCGTATGGGCTCCAGAGGTGATTGCCGAGGCCCAGCGCGCGTGCATTGCGGTTGTTGCGCGCGAGACTTTCGACCTTGAGCCGCTTGACCCGATCCGCGAAGGGCAGTGCGGTGCGCCAGCGCCGGTCTCGCTGCGCGCGTTACCGGGAGAGGCTGCCTTGCAACTCGTTCCGCCGGCGACGCTGACTTGCGCCATGGCGTCGCGCTTTCGCACCTGGACGGAGCGGGTCTTGCAGCCAATGGCGATTGCCCGGCTTGGATCGCCCATTGCGAAAATTCGCCTGATGGGGTCGTATAGCTGCCGCCGCCGCTACAACGCGCCAGATACGCGCATCAGCCAGCATGCGCTCGCCAAAGCCATTGATATTGCTGCCTTCCAGACTGCTGATGGCCAGGTTGTCACCGTGCTGGAAGACTGGCCTGGCGACGGCGAAAACTCCGCCTTCTTGCACGATATCCACACTGGTGCATGTCAGATTTTCGATACGGTGCTCGGGCCGCGCGCGAATGAAGCGCATGCGAATCATTTCCATTTCGACATAGGCAGCGGCGGCGTGTGTGAGTAGCGGCGCTTGGACTGCGTAATCTGCTAAACTTGACGCTGATTCGCGAAATGGGGCAGGGCGGATGGCGCGCACATTCATGTCAGAACGCTACGACGCGCTTGCGCCGGGCCAGGGCGTTCCCGCGTGCCGTCGTGTGACGCTGATCTGCGATCGTGCCGGCGATGTCATCACGGCGCATGCGCGGCTGATCTGCGAAGCGCGCCTGCGCGGCCATGAGATCGTCTGCTTCGCGCTGCGCGACGACGCCGCCTTTCGGACGCTGAGCGCGCTCGGCGTGGAGCCGATGAGCCTGCCCACCAGCGGACGGGACAAGCACGACATTCGCGAGTTGGCGTTGGCCCTGACCAGCCTTGCGCCTGATGTGCTGGTGGCGCTGTCCTGGCCGGCCGGGCGGCTTGGCATGGCCGCGGGCGCGCGGGCTCAGATCGGACGGATTGTTGCAGCGTTTCCAGAAGTGGCGCAGGCGCTGGACCCGAATTGCGCTGATGCGCGGCTGCGACGCGAATGCGCTGCGCTGCTATCGCGCTGCGATGCGGCGATCGTGCCGGGGCTGGGACGCGATCCGGTTGTCGATGGTCGCAGCCTCATGCCGCCGGGGCTAGACCCGGTGTTTGTGGCCGGGCACGGCGTGGACCTGTCGCGCATCACGCATGTGCCGCTTGCACCGCTCACCCGCGGCATGGTGTTTCTGGCGATCGCCTGGCCGGGCAGCGCGGAGGGCATCAGGCTTTACTGCGAGAGCGCGCGCAGGCTGCATCCGCGCAGCGGCGGGACGATTTATCTTGTCGCGTCCCCGCCGGGCGAGCAGCCAGATGCCGAGCTTATGCGGCTCATGAAGGCGCATCGCGGCGTCGTTCGCTATCTCGGGCCGCGCGAGGATATTGAGCGGCTGTTGGCGCGCGCACACGCCGTTATATTTCCCGATCAGAACCCGTGTCTGCCCGCTGAGATTGGTCATGCGCTGGCGATTGGGCGCCCGCTCATCAGTGCTGATGTGCCAGCGCGCTGGCAAGCGGTGCAGACGGGCGTGAACGGGCAGCGTGTCAAACCCGGAGATGTCGAGGCGCTGACAGGCGCGATGGCGAAACTGTTGCGCCGGCCTGATCTGGTCCCACGCTATGCCAAGGAAAGCCGGCGGATTGCGACGACGCAGTTCGATGTCGAAGCAGTGGTCGCGGCGCAGTTGCAGGCCCTGGGGCTTTGAGAGGACAGCATGACAAATAATAAGTCGCCGGGCGAAGCGGGCGATGTCTTGCGCTTCTGGTTCAAGGAATTGACACCGGAGCAATGGTGGCGCGACCAGACGCTGGACCAACAGATCGCCGCGCGTTTCCTCGACACGTATTTTAGCTTGCGCCGCAGTGTCCCGGAGACATGGCGCGACAGCCCGCACGGCATGCTCGCGGCGGTGCTTGTGCTCGATCAGTTTCCGCGCAACATGTTTCGAGGGCGGGCGGCCGCCTTTGCCACTGATGCGCAGGCGCGCCAGCTTGCTGATGATGCGCTCTTGCGCGGGTTCGATGCTGGTTTAAGCGTGGATGAGCGGCTGTTCTTGTACCTGCCGTTCGAGCACAGCGAGAACCGTGAAGACCAGGCGCGGGCGCTTGATCTCATCAGCGCGCTTGGCAACGCCCAATACACCGATTTCGCTCGCCAGCATAAGCAAGTGATCGACCGTTTCGGCCGGTTTCCGCAGCGCAATTCCGCGCTGGTGCGCGTGTCCACGCTGGAGGAAGAGGCGTATCTGGCCGCAGGGGAGACGAAGTGGTAGGGCGAAGCGCATGGACCGCTCGGACGCCTTGTCCGCTCGAAAACCGAGCCCCCGCTTTTCGGATCACGCTGTTAAAACGGGATCTCGTCGTCCAGATCCTGATCAAAGCTTTCGGCCGGCTGCCGGCTGCCACTGCGTGATCCGCTGCTCGGACCGCGGTCATAGCCCGACTGCTCTGCCTCGTGCATGCCCATGCTTTGCCCGTTGCCTGCGCCTTGGCCCGCGCCGCCATTGCGCCCGTCGAGCATGGTCAGCGTCGAATTGAACCCCTGCAGCACAACTTCAGTCGTGTAGCGATCGTTACCCTCGCGGTCCTGCCATTTGCGGGTTTGGAGCTGGCCTTCGAGATAGATTTTGGAGCCTTTTCGCAGATATTGCTCGGCGATCTTGCACAACCCTTCGTTAAAGATCGCAACATTGTGCCATTCGGTCTTTTCACGGCGCTCGCCGGTGTTGCGGTCGCGCCAGTTCTCCGAGGTGGCCACGCGCAGATTCGCAATGGGGCGCCCATCTTGCGTGTGGCGGATTTCCGGGTCGGCGCCGAGATTGCCGACCAGAATGACTTTATTGACGGAACCGGCCATTGCTTGATCCTTTCTCATGCCTCAGACGCCGCGCGCTGCACGGCACACTTGCTGGCAAGACTAACCGCGCACAGCCGCCGTGGGCTAGCAGGCGAAAGCATTTTCCACACCGACGCCGCACCTCCGCGCACGAGATTCGGCGAATGTTCCGTAAATGTTCTCACTTTCGCGACGCAGTGTCAACGGCGCTGGGACGGATCAGAACAAGTTTACCGTCATCACAAAGTGTTGAACGCGTCCACGGGCGCGTCCGGTGCGTATGTTCAGCGTTACGCATAGGGTGAGGTGAATGTACGATCATATTGCCAAGGATGAGGCAGGGCCAGCAGCCGCGCGATACGAACACGCGGAGGAGATCCAGCTTCTCGGTCTCGCGACAGCCGTTCCAACGGTATGTCTCGACCAGGCCACCGTGATTGACCACGCGCGGCGGATCTTCGGCGGCCGGACAGGCCTGTTCGAGACGCTGGAGAGCGTCTACACCAATGCGCGAATTGAGACCCGCTATGCTTGCGAGCCGCTGGACTGGTTTGACGCTGCGACGGGGATTGCCGAAAAGACTCAGCTTTACGAAACCCATGCGACCAGGCTCGCGCAGCAGGTCTCGGAAAAAGCACTGAAAGAAACGGGGCTAACGGCTGCCGACATTGACTCGATCGTGTTCGTCTCCTCCACCGGCATTGCCACGCCGTCGATCGAGGCGCGGCTTGTGAATGTGATGCCGTTTCGCGCGGACGTTCAGCGGCTGCCGATATTCGGGCTGGGCTGCGCGGGCGGGGTGATCGGCATGACGCGCGCGGCGCAGATGGCGGCGGCTCAGCCGGGCTCGCGCTGCCTGGTGATCGTTGTTGAGTTGTGCTCGCTCGCGTTTCGCTATGACCGGCTCACGAAGAGCAATCTGGTGGCAACCGCGCTGTTCGGCGACGGCGCGGCGGCAGCGGTGCTGTCGAGCGAGGGCGCGGGCGGTGGCGGTGCAGCGCTCGGTACGATGGGCGCTGGGGGTGAGCACCTGTGGCGGGACACGCTGAATGTCATGGGCTGGGATATCGATGATCAGGGCTTCGATGTGATCTTCCACCGCGATATCCCGCAGATCGTCGCCGGCGCGTTCAACTCAGCGATGACCGAGTTCCTGGAGCGCGCCGATGTGGAGCGCGCGGCGATTGAGCGGCCGTGCTGCCACCCCGGCGGTGTGAAGGTGCTGGACGCACTCGAAGACGTCTTCTCGCTGGCGCGCGGCGATCTGGATGCCGAGCGTGAGGTGCTGCGTGGATACGGCAACATGTCTGCCCCTACCGTCTTGTTCGTGCTCGATGAATTGCGCCGACGAGACGCGCGCGGCCAGCATCTGATGACCGCGCTGGGGCCGGGCTTCACAGGCGCGTTTCAACTCGTGACATTGAACGGTCCAAATTCATGACGTTTGGCTGGGCCTATATCCTGATCGGCTGGCTGGTCATGCAGCGGCTCGCCGAGCTGGCCTATGCCCGCAGTAACACGCGTGCGTTGCTGGCGCGCGGCGCTCAGGAGATCGGCGCGGAACATTATCCGCTGTTTGTTGTGCTCCATTCGAGCTGGCTGATCACAATGGCGGTGCTCACTGCGCCGTCGCCGCCGGTCCCGTGGCTTCTCCTCGGGGCGTTCGTATTGGTCCAGGCCGCGCGCGTCTGGGTGATCGCAACGCTTGGTCCATACTGGACGACCCGTGTCATCACCGTGCCAGACGCGCCGCTCGTTGCACGCGGGCCGTTCCGCTTCGTGCGGCATCCGAATTATCTTGTTGTGGCGGTTGAAATTCCGCTGGTGCCGCTAATTCTCGGGCTGGAATGGGTGGCGCTGATCTTCGGCGCCGCCAATCTGGCGCTGCTCGCGTATCGCATTCGCGTGGAGGACCGCGCCCTGCAGCCGCGCCGCGCAAGCGCCTAACTAGCTCACGCCCAAACCGTGTGTCGCTATGGCCTGGCCCAGCGGAAAGCTTAGCATGGGGTCGTTCGCGTCCACTTGGCGGAGAACCCGCGCGGACTTCTCGCAATCGATACGCATCTGCTCAACCAGAGACTCCGCATCCGGGAAACGGGCGTCATCGCGGATGTATTCGATGAACTCGACCTCCAGCCGCTTGCCATAAAGATTGCCGTCATATTCGAGCAGGAAGGTTTCCAGAATTGCCGGCCCGTCGTCAAACGTCGGGCGCGTACCCAGATACGCAGCGCCGTGGCGGATCTCCCCATCGACATGCACGCGCACGGCGTAGATGCCATGCCTCAAAGCCTGATCGTCGGCCAGCGTGATGTTCGCGGTTGGGAAGCCGAGATCGCGCCCGCGCGCCGCGCCGCTGGTCACCTCGCCAGCCACCCGCCACCAGTAGCCGAGTACCTGCGCTGCGCCGCGCGGATCGCCTTCGGCCAGTGATTCGCGCGCCCGCGTGGAGGAAAACACCTCTCCCGCGCCGCCGACCGCATCGATAATATCCACGCCGATGCCGGCCCGGGCGCCAAGCTCCTGCAACACGCCCGGGTTGCCGCCGCGCCCTCTGCCAAAAAAGAAATTGTATCCAGCAACTGCATGGGCGATCTGCAGCCCGTCCACGAGCACTTGCTGCACGAACTCTTCCGCCGCCAGTCCGGCCAAGCGCGCATCGAAGCGAACCACCGCGACAACATCCAGACCAAACAACTCCAGAAGCCGCAATTTACGCGCCAGCGGCGTAAGCTGGAAAAAGGCGCGCTCTGGCTGGAAAAAGGTGCGCGGGTGCGGCTCGAACACCATCGCCCCGGCCGGCGCGCCGCGTTCCCGTGCGATCTCCTGGGCGCGCTTCAGCAAAGCCTGATGCCCGCGGTGCACACCGTCGAAGTTTCCGATCGCCAGAACTGCGCCGCGCGTTTGTGCCGGCTGGTTCCGCCATTCGCGCACGATCTCCACGCCGCCCTTTCTCCTCCTCAGCCCTGCTTTTCGCGCCGCGGCACCTTCAGCAAGGCTTCGCCTTCCAGCACCAACCGGTCGCCAACATGGCACGTGCAGGCCATCACCGCCCGGCTCTTCTCTGCGTTCAGATCAACCACCTCGGCGCGCGCCACGACCGTGTCGCCATGGTGAACCGGCGCAAGGAACTTCAACGTCTGCGACATGTAGATCGCGCCTTCGCCGGGGAGTTTGGTACCGAGCACAGTCGAGATATAGCCCGCTGTCAGCATGCCATGGACGATCCGACGCTTGAACGGCGTTTCGGCGGCGTAAGCCTGATCCAGATGCACCGGGTTGGTGTCGCCCGTCAAGCGTGCGAATTGCGCGACGTCGTCTTGTGTCACCAGGCGTGAATAGGTGGCGGACATCCCGATCGACAAGTCTTCGAAGGCAAAGGACACACCCGGCCTTTCCAGCGGCGCATCCGCAGGGCTTTTGGGTTCTCTGGCAGCACGGAATCTGGCTGGCAATAAATTCAAACGCACGCACGCCTCCCTGTCACTTTCCTGATGTTAACCGATAATCGCAAATCTGTTCACCAGCGCAGGCGCTTCATCGCGGCCAGCGGTCTGCGCGCGCTGCCCGCGAACAGCGCCGCGATCTCGCTGCTATCGAGGTTTTTGCGCGCCTGCATATCGACATGCAGGCCGCTGGCAACGAATACGCAGTCGAGATTTTCGGCGATCGCGCCGGCGATGTCCGTGCGCACGCCATCGCCGATGGCAAGAATGGCGCTGTCGGGCGTAGTTCCGGCGACCGCGGCCAGCCGCTCACGCGCCAGGGCATAGATCGGCGGGTGCGGCTTGCCGGTGTAGATGACCTCGCCGCCCATCTTGCCGTAAGCCTTAGCCAACGCGCCCGCACAGTAGATCAGGCGGTCGCCGCGCTCGACCATCAAATCCGGGTTCGCGCAGATCATCGTCAGGCCCCGCGCGCGCATCCCAGCGAATAAGTCAGAATAATCCTCCGGCGTCTCGGTCTCGTCATCGAACAGCCCGGAGCATAGCACGACTTGCGCCTCTTCCGGCCCAGTCAGTTCGATGTCGAGGCCCGCCAGCATCGGGCGGTCACGCTCAGGCCCCAGCAGGAACACCCGCTCGCCGCCGCGGCGCATCATCTCGGTTCGCGCCACGTCGCCAGAGGTGACGAGCGCATCATAGGTGTCGCGCGGCACGCCGACCTCGTCCAGTTGCGCGGCCACGCCGTCGCTATGGCGCGGCGAATTCGACAATAGGATAACGACGCCGCCTGCCGCGCGGTAGGCCCCACATGCTTGCACGGCGCTCTCATGCGGGGTTATGCCATTATGCACGACGCCCCACACGTCGCAGAACCAGGCGGAATAAGCGCTGGCCAGCGGCGCGATATGGTCGATGATGGGAATCTCGGGGGGCGTTTCGTTCATGTGCCTCATCTCGCCGTGGTCTCGAGCGCCGCCATGTCTGGCCCCGCCGCATCTCTTTGTGCAACGCAAAATAGCCTTGCCGGGGCGGCATGTGCAAGGCGCGCCTTGAACTGGCCGGAGCGGACCCCGCGATGACGCGCTACAAGATCACGATCGAATACGACGGCGGCCCCTTCGTCGGCTGGCAAATGCAGGACAATGGCCGTTCGGTGCAGGCCGCGCTGGTCGCGGCGATCCGCGCGTTCAGCGGCGAGGAGGTGGAGGTGCGCGGGGCAGGGCGGACCGATGCGGGCGTACACGCGTGCGGGCAGGTGGCGCATTTCGATCTCGCGCGCGAGATGGGGCCGGACCAAATCCGCGACGCCATCAATTTCCACTTGAAGCCGGAGCCCGTCGCCGTGCTGGCTTGTGCCCCAGTCGCGGCGGATTTTGATGCGCGGTTTTCCGCAACGCGGCGCGACTACGAATACATCATCATCAACCGCCGCGCGCCGCTGGCGCTGGACGCCGGGCGGGCCTGGCGGGTGCCGGTACCGCTTGATGCCAATACGATGGCGGACGCGGCGCAGGTGCTGCTCGGCCAACACGACTTCACAACCTTTCGCTCGGTCCACTGCCAGGCGCGCTCGCCCGTCAAGACGCTCGACCGGCTCGACGTGGCGCGCGAGGGCGAACGCATCGTGATCCGCGCGAGCGCCCGCTCGTTCATGCACAATCAGGTGCGCTCGATCGTCGGCAGCCTGAAGCGGGTGGGGGAGGGGAAATGGTCGCGCGATGATCTGCGCGCGGCGCTGGAGGCGCGTGATCGTGCGGCGTGCGGACCTGTCGCTCCGGCTTGCGGGCTTTATCTCGCCAGTGTGGGGTATGAGTGATGCGGACTTGCGCAGACGCGTGTGCTGCCTCAGATCAGTGGCGCGAAGACCAAACAAAGCTATGACCCGGACAATCGACCACACATTCGCCGTCGCGCCGATGATGGACTGGACCGATCGGCATTTCCGCACCCTGATGCGGCTGATCAGCCGGCGCGCGGTGCTCTATACCGAGATGGTCACGACCGGCGCGATCATTCACGGGCCGCGGGAGCGGCTGCTGGAATTCGACCCCGTCGAGCATCCGGTGGCGCTCCAGCTTGGCGGCAGCGAGCCGGATGAACTGGCGCAGTGCGCGCGCATCGGCGCGGAGTGGGGCTATGACGAGATCAACCTGAACATCGGCTGCCCGTCCGACCGGGTGCAGCGCGGGCGCTTTGGGGCGTGCCTGATGGCCGAGCCGGAGCTGGTCGCGCGGTGCGTAGCGGCGATGCGCGCAGGCGTCGACATCCCCGTAACGGTGAAGTGCCGGATCGGCATCGACGATCAGGACAGCGAGAAGGGGCTGAACCATTTCGTCGAGACGGTCGCGGCGGCGGGCTGCCAGACCTTCATCATTCATGCGCGCAAGGCTTGGCTGCAGGGTCTCAGCCCCAAGCGGAACCGCGACGTGCCGCCGCTCGATTATCAGCGCGTTTACCGGCTCAAGCAGGCGCGGCCTGACCTCGATATCATCATCAACGGCGGTATCAAGGATGTGGCTGACGCCGAGCCGCATCTGGGCCATGTCGACGGCGTGATGCTGGGCCGCGCGGTCTGCGCCGATCCGTTTGTGCTGGC
>CAYVFK010000059.1:0-9471 GCA_964450925.1 uncultured Hyphomicrobiaceae bacterium
TCGACCATCCGTTCGACCTCAGCCACAGTAAACGCACGACGTGGCCAACCGTCTGCCGCCATCGTGGACCCTACGAGTGTCATTTGTTTATGGGCCTCCGTTATTCCATAGCCAGTAACGCGCGGGATGCTCCTTGATTGGCGCCCTTCGTCATGTTGCCGATGCGCGGGCCGCAACTCGGGCGAACACCTCCTTGGTGTATCAAACCCCATATTTTAGCCGAAAACATCGCCGTTGTGTAAACATGATGCGCCAAGCGTGGTTCATGTCACCTTCAAGAGCGCATGTTTCTTCTTACCCATCGAGAGCTTGATGACGCCGTCTTGAACGTCATCAGGGCCGATCTGCGCGGTTTCGTCGCGCACAGGCTCGCCGTTGATCCGCACAGCGCCGCCCTTGACCGCGCGGCGCACCTCGCCATTCGACGCCGCCAGACCGGCCAGCACGAACGCGCCGAGAACCCCGATCCCGCTTTCCAGATCTGCGCGCGGGACCTCCACGCTTGGCAACCCACCAGCGATGCCGCCCTGCTCAAAGGTCTGCCGCGCTGTCTCTGCCGCATCGCGCGCAGCCTCTGCGCCATGCGCGAGCGCCGTTGCCTCGTCGGCCAGGCGCTTTTTCGCCTCGTTCAACTCCGCGCCTTGCAGCGCTTCCAGCCGCGCGATCTCGTCAACCGGCAACTCGGTGTAGAGCCGCAGGAAGCGGCCGACATCGGCATCCTCGGTATTGCGCCAGAACTGCCAGTAGTCATAGGGCGAGAGCATCTCTGGCGTGAGCCATACCGCGCCCGACGCCGTCTTGCCCATCTTCGCGCCGGAGGCCGTCGTCAACAGTGGCGTGGTGAGCCCAAACAGCTCCGGGGTGCCGGTGCGCCGGCCAAGCTCGGTTCCGTTCACGATATTGCCCCACTGGTCGGAGCCGCCCATCTGCAACCGGCAGCCAAAGCGGTTGTAAAGCTCAACGAAATCATAGGCTTGTAGCAGCATATAGTTGAATTCGATGAAGGTGAGCGGCTGCTCGCGCTCCAGGCGCAGGCGCACGGAATCGAAGGTCAGCATCCGGTTGATGGTGAAATGCCGGCCATAATCGCGCAGGAACTCGATGTAACCCAGATCGCTGAGCCAATCGTCGTTATCAACGAATTGCGCACCGTCGTTACCGAAATTGAGGAAGCGGTCAAAGATCCGGCCAATGGCGTCCTTGTTCGCGGCGATCTGCTCCGGCGTGAGCATCTGGCGGGTCTCGTCCTTGCCCGATGGGTCGCCGATCTTCGTGGTTCCGCCGCCGAGCAGCACGATCGGGCGGTGCCCGCACTTTTGCAGCCAGCGCAACGTCATTATTGCGATGAGACTGCCCACATGCAGACTTTGCGCCGTCAGGTCGAAGCCGATATAACCGGTCACGCGCTCGCGCGCCAAAAGCTCATCGAGGTCGGCCTCGTTCGTGCACTGGTGAATGAAGCCGCGCTCGTGCAGGATATTGAGAAGATCTGATTTGTAAGCGCGCTTGGACGCGGCTGTCTTCGATGCAGCAATATTCGGTGAAGCTGTCTTAGATGCTGCTGGCTTGGACTTGCGCGCGGTTTTCATCTGGCTCATGTTTTCGCGTCCGGGTTGTGCTGCGCCTTGCGCCTAAAAACGGAAACACCGACGCGCAAGCGCATCATGCACTTCGGGCGAATGCAACGGCGCTGTTCGGTGCTGTTGTCAGGGATCGCACTCAGATTTAACAGGTTCACGACCGAAATGCACGCCGACAAATACGCCGAACCTGTGATCGCGCTGGGCATGATGAGCGGCACTTCGCTGGATGGTGTGGATATCGCGCTGATTGAGACGGACGGGCGCACGGTCCAGCGCTTTGGCGCTGTTGGGGAGCGGCCTTTCAAGCCAGAAGAGCGAGCGCTGTTGCGCGGCGCGCTGGCGGATGCACAGTCGCTCACCGATCGCCATGCGCGGCCCGGAAGGCTCGCTGAGGCCGAAGCCATGATCACTAACGCCTATGCCGATACGATTTGCGATTTCCTCGCCGGGCGCGAGAGCCAGCCAGTGTCGGTGGTGGGCGTGCATGGCCAGACGGTGCTGCATCGGCCGCAGGACCGGCTGACGGTGCAATTGATCGACGCGGATGCGCTGGCGCGGCGCTGCGGTCTGCCGGTCGTCCATGATCTGCGCGGCGCGGATGTGGCCGCGGGCGGTCAGGGCGCGCCGATGGTGCCGGTGTTCCATCAGGCGCTGGTGCATGCAGCCGGGCTGGAATTGCCTGTCGCAGTGGTGAATGTGGGCGGGGTGGCGAATGTGACATGGATCGGCGAGCGCGACGCGCTGATGGCATTTGACACCGGTCCCGGCAATGCTCTGCTGGATGATTGGGTACACAGCCACACAGGCGAGACCATGGACCGCCACGGCGCGCTGGCGGCTCGCGGCGCCGTGGACCACAAGGCGCTCAGCGCACTGGAAGCCGGTCTGAGCGGCTATCTGGTGAAGGCGCCGCCCAAATCACTCGACCGGCTCGAACTCGCAGCAGGCAGCGCGCTGAACGGTTTAAGCCCCGAAGACGGCGCGGCGACCCTCACCGCCTTCACGGCGCTCTGTCTGGCGCAAGCGCTCAACCACATGCCCGGGCCGCCAAACAGCTGGATCATAGCCGGCGGCGGCGCACGAAACCCATCGCTCATGCGCGCGCTCGAAGATACTCTGCCCGGCCGCGTCATGGCGGCCAGCAATTTGGGCTGGCGCGGCGACTTCATCGAGGCGCAAGCCTTCGCCTTCCTCGCTGTGCGCAGCCTGCAGGGCCTGCCGATCACCTTCCCCGGCACCACCGGCGCGCCCCGCCCGCTGACTGGGGGCACACTGATACGGCACGACCGCGCTGCCTGACAGGACATCCATGAGCGAACAGATCCCGTTCCAGAAGGAGATGCGCTTCGAATACGGCGTGGCCAACGAGGTCGCGCCCGACGTGCGCCGGCTGGTCGCGCCAAACCCCGGGCCGATGACCGATCACGGCACAAACACCTATATCGTCGGTCGCGGCGATGTGGCGGTGATCGACCCTGGCCCGGAGAGCCCCGATCATTTGCAGGCGCTGCTCGAAGAATTGGCAGGCGCTGGCGAGCGCGTCACGCATATCCTGCTGACCCACACGCATCTGGACCATTGCGCCGGGCTGGCCGCGCTGAAGACTGCGACGGGCGCGCTGACCGCCGGTTTCGGGTCTGTTGGGCTGCGCAGCACCGACACGCTCGGCCCAGGTGGGCGCAGCTTCGCGGACGGCCGTTTCGCGCCGGACATCCCATTGCGCGACGGCGACGTGGTTTCCGGCGAGGGCTGGCAGATGACCGCGCTGCACACGCCCGGCCACGCGCCCGATCATCTGTGCTTCGACTTTGGGCCCGCCGGGGCGCTGTTCTCCGGCGATCATGTCATGGGTTGGAACACCAGCGTCATCGCGCCGCCAGAGGGGCATATGGGCGCATATCTCGCTGCGCTGCACCGACTACTTGAGCACCAGCACCAGACCTATTTCCCCGGCCACGGCGGATCGATCGACCAGCCCCAGCGGCTCGTCAAGGCGTTCATCATGCACCGCCGGTGGCGCGAGAAAGAGATTCTGGACGCGATGCGCGCGGGCGCAGCGTCGGTGACGGACATAGCCGCAACGGTCTATGCCAACCTCCCCGATAATCTGATGCGCGCCGCTCAGCTTTCGGTGCTAGCACATCTTGAACGCCTGGCTGAGAACGGGCGCGCAGAATGCTCCGGGCCGATCTCCCTGGAGGCAACCTTCCGGCTAAAATGAGCCGGAGGCGCGGGGGAATCATCCAAGCCCGGCGTTTCGTCCTCGACAAAGACAGGGCCCGGCGGGCTCAAGACGTGGCCAGGCGCCCGGCTGTAGCTCAGCGGCGTCTTGTAGACGAGGAAACTCAATCGACCCACTTTCGGACTGAACAGGTTTGCCCAATATTCGCGCGCAACGAGCTGCGCGGCTGTCAGCCGGTGGCCGCCATCGACCACCACCCAACGCCCTGCCCGGCCGATACGCACCACGATCGGTTCCATGCTCGAATAGCCCCGCGCGCGGATCGCCGCCATGAGGCTGCGCAAACGCGGACTGTCATGCCGCTCGTGATTTTTCAGCGGCAGCTTGTGAACGAGTTCGATCGGCACCTCGACTTCGGCCATGCCGTCAACATATTCGACCTTGTCGACATCGTTGACGCTGCGCAGCACCTGCCATTTCGGCGCACGCTTCACCGTGGGGCGTTGAAAATGCATCGCGATAATCCTCGTGGAGGCGGCGCGCGGCCGCACACCTCCATATAGTCGCGATACGCGCCGGTTGTCAGTGCCAGCGATCCTCCGCCGGATAGCCGAGCGTCACCCGGCCGATCGGTTCCTGCGCCGGCAGCCCATATTCGCGCCCGGCAAGCGCAAGCTGGCACCAAAGGTAATCCGCGTGCGACCAACGGATCGTCAGCGCGAACGCCTCTGGCACAGCATCCGGCTCCAGCCGCAAGATCGCGGGCACCCGTCCGAACATCGACCCCTTCACCTGCCCCGCCTGGAAGCCGCGTGGATGCATGTCCAGCGTCGTCAGCTTTGCCAAGACCTCGCGCGCCCGAGCGCCCGACACGCCGATTTCGGCGTAATAGTCGGATACATCGACAAGCTGGTGATGAGCGCCCTCACACGCAGCGCGGATTGCATCAGCGATATGCGCGCCCTGACCATCCTCAGCAGCCAGGACCATCCACTCGTCCGGGCCGAGCCAGAACACGCGCGCTCTATCACTCTGGGTCATGGTGCAGGCCGTCTGGGGCAGCGTCACGCCGTGCTCCGCCAGCTTCGGCCCGATCACCGCTGCCTCGCCGCGCAAAATGAACCGCATCCTGCCCGGCAATGGTGTCAGCGCCACCGCGCCGCCGCCGCCGGAGATCGCCTCGCGGTGAGCAAGCGGCCCGTGTGTGTAGGGGGTCGACGGCGCATGGGGCGCAGGCGCAGCGTCATCGACCGGCTGCGGCTCGGGTCGTTTCGCGTCCTTGAGGAAATCGGTCTCGGTGATCGTCACGCGTTTGGCCGTGCCCTTGCCCCAGCTTGCATAAAGCGTCTCACCGATACGCTCGCCGCCACGCTCAACCAACCCCAGCGCAAAGGCGCGCTTCAGCACTGGGCTGTAATAGCTCGACGTGACATGCCCGGCCTTCTTCATTGGCGGCACATTCTCTTCCGGCGTGTCGCGTAGGTATGACCCCTCGACCAGCACGTCCTCGGGGTTTTCGCTCAGCAGCCCGACAAGCTGCCAGCGATCAGGCCGCGCGGTGTCGGAGCGCGAGAGCGAGCGCTTGCCTATGAAGTCGCCAGTCTTCTTCACCGCCCAGTCCATGCGCAGGTCGAGCGGCGTGGTGGTGCCGTCGGTGTCCTGTCCAGCGATGATGTAGCCGACCTCGGCGCGCAGCAAGTGCATGCCTTCCGTACCATAGGGCGTCGCCCCATATTTTGCGCCGGCTGCGAACACCTTCTCGAACAGCCATTTGCCGTAGCGCGCCGGAACATTGATCTCGTAGGACAGCTCGCCCGTGAAGGAGATGCGGAACACGCGCACAGGCACGCCGTCAATATGCGCCTCCTGCCAACTCATGAACTTGAACCTGGCAGGGTCGGTGTCGAGATCGGGGCATAGCTCGCTGACGAGTTTGGCCGCATGCGGACCGCAAATGCTGGCCACCGCCCATTGCTCTGTGACGGAGGTGAGATAGACTTCCAGCTCTGGCCATTCCGTCTGCAGGTAGTCCTCCAGCCAGCCAAGCACGCGCGCAGCCCCGCCCGTCGTGGTGGTCATGTGGAAATGATCATCGGCGATGCAGGCCGTCACGCCATCATCCATCACCATGCCGTCCTCGCCCAGCATCAGCCCATAGCGCGCGCGGCCCGGCGCGAGCTTGGTCCAGCTGTTGGTGTAGACGCGGTTGAGAAATTCGCGCGCGTCCTTGCCGCGAATGTCGATCTTGCCGAGCGTCGAGGCATCGAGCACGCCGATCGCGGTGCGCGCGGCGATGCATTCGCGCTGCAACGCATCGTCAAAGCTTTCGCCTGCCCGCGGGTAAACGCGTGGCCGCAGCCAGTCACCAACAATCTCGAACTGCGCGCCATTGGCGACATGCCACTCATGCGCGGGCACCGTGCGGCGCGGCACGAAGAAGTCGCCGGTATGCTGGGCTGCGAGAGCGCCGAGTTGCACAGGCTTCCAGGGCTGGCGATAGGTCGTCACGCCGATCGCGGCGACGGCCTTGTCCATCGTGTCGGCCAGCAGGCCGAAGGCGTTGACGCCGACCACCTTGCCCTGGTCGGTGCCCATGCCAGTCGTGGTGTAGCGCTTGGCGTGCTCGACAGACTTGTAGCCTTCTTGCACCGCGAGCTTGAGGTCCTTGACCGTCACGTCGTTCTGCAGGTCGATGAAAGCGCGCTGCTTGTGAGCGGGTTTCGACGATATCGGCGACCACGCGGCACGGATCGCATAAGGGATTCGGCGGATTTCCGGCGTGTCGATCTCTGGCGCTTCGGCTGGTGAGGTTTCGAAACCACTTGCGCGGGCCGCGTCGGCTCCGGCGCGCGCGCCTTCATTGAGACGCTCGACAAGGTCCATCACTCCGTTGCAGCGCCCGGCCGAGACTTCCGCCTGCCATGACTTGTGCGGGCGCATCGCCGCCAGCTCATCGTCGTAGCGCAACTGCCCGCGCGACTGCGAGAACAGCGCGGCGTTCGGCGACCAGCCGCCAGAGACAGCCAGCAAGTCGCATTCGATGTCGTTCGGCTCGCCCACGGGCTGGCCGCCGGCACTGATCGGCTGAACCGCGGCGCTCTCAATGCGCTTGCGCCCAAGCGTGCCATCCACGGTTGCACCCGCATGGACAGGGATCTCAAACCCGGCGGCCGCGCTGCGCAAGTCCGGCTCGATCTCGTGGCGCAGATCGATGATACCGGCCACCTGCGCGCCCGCGCGCTTGATATCAAACGCAGTGTGCCAGGCGCTGTTATTGTTGGTGAAGATCAGCGCCTTCTGGCCCGGTAGCACGCCGTAGCGGTGCAGATAGGTCCGCACTGCGCCCGCCAGCATGATGCCCGGACGGTCGTTGCCATCGAAGACCAATGGCCGCTCCACTGCGCCGGTCGCCAGAACCACGCGTTTCGCGCGCACCCGCCAGATGCGCTGGCGGGGCGCATAGGCGTCGCGATCGGCCTCAGACAGATGGTCCTGCAGCTTCTCATGCAGCAAGACAAGATTATCGCTGTAATAGCCAGTGGCGGCGGTGCGTTTGAGAACCAGCATCTCGGCGGTACCAGCAAGCTCAGCCTCGGCCTGCGCCACCCACTCATGCGGGAGCTGCCCGCCAATGCGCGTGTCGCCGGGGTTCATCGACAAAAGCGAGCCGCCCAGTTCCGCCGTCTCTTCCGCCAAGATCACGCGCGCGCCCGAGCGCGCTGCCGACAGCGCGGCCATCAGGCCGGAAGCGCCGCCGCCGATGACAAGCACGTCGCAGTGCCGGTTGATGCTCTCGTAGCGGTCCGGGTCTTCGCTCTCCGGTGCGCGGCCAAGGCCGGCTGCCGCACGAATTGCCGGCTCAAACCACGACCATTTGCCCGGTGGCCCCATGAAGGTCTTATAGTAGAAACCGGCGGGCAGGAACTGATGGAACAGGTCGTTGACCGCACCGATATCAAAGCCGAGCGATGGCCAGCAGTTTTGTGCGCTCGCCTTCAACCCCTCGTAGATTTCAGCTTCTGTCGCGCGCGTGTTCGGGTCGGTGCGCACCATGTCGCTGCCGATCTGCACAAGCGCGGCCGGGTCCTCGGACCCCGCGCCAAGGATACCGCGCGGGCGGTGATACTTGAAGCTGCGCGCGAGCATGTGCACGCCGTTGGCGAGCAGCGCCGAGGCCAGCGTGTCGCCCGAAAAGCCCTCGTAGGTCTTGCCATCAAAGCTAAAATTGACGGTCTTGGCCCGGTTGACGCGCCCGCCCGCCGCAAGCCGGTAGGGCTGACGCGATTTGGCTATCGGTCCGCTCATACGCTTTCCTTTCCAGCGGCCGCATCGACCGCCACTTTTGTCCCGTCGTTGCCTGAACCGACAGGCGGCTCCCCAGACGGCGTGGTCAGGCCCGGCGCATCAATGTCGGGGCGCGGCTCGCCCATCTTGTAGATCGCGTAAATCCTGTCGGTCGCGGTGTCGCGCAAGACATTGAAGAACTTGCGGCAGCCTGCGGAATGGACCCAACGCTCGGCGAACAAGCCCTTGGGGTTGTCGCGGATAAAAACGAACTCAGCCCATTCTTGGTCGCTCAACTCCGCGCCGTTGGTCGGGCGCGAGATGTGGGCCTGGCCGCCATAGGAGAATTCGCTCTGGTCGCGCGGGCCGCAATATGGGCATTCGATGATGAACATGGCTGTCCTCTCAAGACCTAATGGGCCACGGCCGCCGCGCCATGCTCTGCAACAAGCGCGCCAGAGTAGAACCGCTCCAATGCGAAGGGCGCGGCGATGTCATTCGGTTCGTCTTTGGCGATGAGATCGGCGAAGACGTGGCCGGAGCCGGGCGTTGCCTTCCAGCCGCCGGTGCCCCATCCGCCGTTGACATAGAAGCCCTTGACCGGCGTCTTGGTGATAATCGGGCTGGCATCCGGGCACACATCGACCGTGCCGCCCCACTGGCGCAGCATGCGCAGGCGTGAAAAGCGCGGGAACATGGACAACAGCGCTGAAAGCTGATGCTCGATCGTATCTATGCCGCCGCGCTGGGTGTAGGACAGATAAGCGTCGATGCCCGCGCCGATCACCAACTCGCCCTTGTCCGACTGGCTACAATAGGCGTGCACCGCGTTTGACATGGTCACGCAGGGCATGACCGGCTTGACCGGCTCGGAGACCAGCGCCTGCAGCGGATGACTCTCGATCGGCAGGCGCACGCCCGCCATGTGCCCGATGACGCTGGTGTGTCCGGCGGTGACGCTCGCCACGCGCGGGGTCTTGATGGTGCCGCGCGTCGTCTCGATGCCGGTGACTTCGCCGGCCTCGGTCTTGATGTCGGTGACCTCGCAGTTCTGGATGATGTCCACGCCGAGCGCCGAGGCCGCGCGCGCATAGCCCCAGACCACCGCGTCATGCCGGTTCACCCCGCCGCGCCGCTGAAGCGTTGCGCCGATGATCGGGAAGCGGGCATCGGGCGAGATGTCGATCGGCGGGCAGAACTCCTTGACCTGCTTCGCATCGAGATATTCGCTGTCGATGCCGTTCAGCCGGTTGGCCTCGACGCGGCGTTTCAGCATCCGCGCCTCACCGTCGTCATGCGCCAGGTTCAGCACGCCGCGATGGCTCATCATGATGTTGAAGTTGAGCTTGCGGTCGAGCCCTTCCCAGAGCTTTAGCGCATGCTCGTAAATTGCAGCGCTCTCGTCGAACAGGTAGTTCGAAC
>CAYVFK010000060.1:0-9435 GCA_964450925.1 uncultured Hyphomicrobiaceae bacterium
CCATCACGCGGGCGAGCCCCGCGCACAGAACCCGGCTTACAGGCCGGCTGACATTTTTTGGTTCCTCGGATAAGGAAAACTTCAAACGGTTCAGTGGTTAGCGCCTGCCTGTTCGCACACCCGTTCAATATTTGCAAAATCTTCACAAACCAATAATTGATTTGGAGCCTGGAAAAAGTTTTAATAATTGAAATGGTTATCAGGAACTGTTTCATGAAACTCCAGAAGCATCAAAACTTTGCCAATAGGGAAGATACACACTCAACCGGAGCTCTGAATTGGGCGAGAAGCCACCTACTTCTCCGGAATGAAGCCCACCACCGTGCAACTTTAAGCTGTGAAGCGCCCGCAATTACTTGGCATGTCGGTTTTTGGCCTGAACGGGGCGGCGACCCACAAGACGCGCTGACTCTAGAAAGGTTTAACGATCGCTTAGAGACGTGGATTCGCGATCGCGTGCAGGCGCTGGTCAATCGCTTGTTGAAGCTGGGACAGCCAGATGGAGCGCGTGAGCCAAAAACATTTTCTATCGACAAAAAATCCGATTGGGACGGTCTCGAAATCTGGTCGGCAAAGCCAAAGGCTGAGGAATTTCATCTGGACTGGCACGGGCTTACAGTTCAGACGCGGGTTGAGATACACCCTGATTACGCTGCGGTGACGTTCATCATTTCGCTGGGTGAAGCCGAAAACCAACAGGACGCTCGCAACGCAGCCGCGCAAGCTCACCAATCCCAAACTGCCGACCCCTACGTTTCGGAACTTCGACAAGCTGTAACGAATGCCAATAGCACAGACGCCAGCTCGGCATCCCAAGCATCTCAGCTACTCTTTCGCGATGTGTGGCAGCGCTTTATCGCAGATGTTATTGCGGCCAATGACTTGTCTGGCGACATGCAACTCATACCCGGCGAGATATTTGTCAGCTTGCGCGGGGTCGTGCTTGAACTCGACGAGCGAGACAAGAATTTCGTCAGCGTTCTACGGGCGAAAAAATCTGTGACGCCGAGTACGTTCGAGGCGGAAGAAGCGCACCACGCAATCTCCAGATTTGAACAGTTTCTCTCGCGTGGCGGCTTCAAGAATGACGACCGCGAATTCGTCGCCGCGCGCATCATTCAAAACCGTGCCATCTTCATATCTCCGTTCGGCGCACGCTCGCTGCACGAGGAGCGGGACGACCCGGATCACGATGAGCCGAGACGCTCGACCCGTTTCACAATCCTCGCGAAAGGCGAAATCAATTCACGCCAGATGGGTCGGATCGTCTCGCAGGTCCATAGTCTGGGGACGCTCCAGATTATCGCGCTCAAGGATTTGCCATTGATCCGTGCGGTTGGAACAGCGATTCGCCTTGAGGATGATATTCTGGACCAGAGCTCGAAAGAGCTTACCAAAACGATCAGGGAGCGAAAACCGGTTCCAGAAGCGCTGGAACTGAAGCTGTGTGAGCTCGAATCCCGGCTTGATGTTCTTGCCAACCGGCCGACGGGGGGGCTGGCCTACCGCGTGTTCCGCTCCGCCTACTACGCCAGTGAGTTCGAGCGACGGCTGGAGAACCTGGACGCCAAGGAGATCACGCGCTGGCAAAGGCCCGAGACTTTCTTCGCCAAACGGCTGTTTTCGGTCTTTAACTATATTCAAAACGTCGGCGCGCGGATGGAGCGGCTCAGGCGGCGCATATCCAGCAGCCTGGAGACGATCCAGACCAGGACGCTGGTGGACCTGACACGCGGCGTTCACAAAATCCAAAGGTCGGGTGAAATCGTCAGCGCAATACTGCTTGTGATTGGTATCGCAACTTTTTTTGGTGAAGTTTTAGGACCCGCCTATCAGGCTGGCGTATTCCCGACTGAGTTGCCCTATTGGCCTGATCGATGTCGCGAAGCAATGAGTGCGGGTAGTGACGAATGCAAATCGTTGTCGCGGATTGTTGGCTACGGCACCGGTCTGGTCATCGGTATTGTGTTCCTGCCTATCGTAAGATTGGGGTGGAGATGGCTTGGAAATGGTCGGCGTGTCGCCTGAACACACCCCAACTCCGCCATTCAGGCCCCGTTCATGTCCGCGCTGGCATTCTCACAAACGTTAATCCCTGTGATCAACCATACCTTTCCTCGGCACGGTTGGAGGCGGCGCGGAATGCAGGGGTTCCGGGCCGCCTCCGCTCTTAAGCCTTGCGTTGGCGCACCTGCGCTCTCCACACCCCTGCCCGCGCGGCTTGCCTAACCCTCCGCTTGCGATTAGCTACTGCGTAGACTTCTTGCAACGCCAACCGCTTGGAGGGCTCTCATGGCTTTCACGCTTCCCGAACTTCCCTATGCCTATGACGCGCTCGCGCCGTACATGTCGGCTGAGACGCTCGAATATCATCACGACAAGCACCACAACACCTATGTCGAGAAGGCGAACGACCTGATCCAGGGCTCGGGCCTTGAAGGCAAGAGCATCGAGGAGGTCGTCACCGGCGCGCACGGCACCCACCAGGGCCTGTTCAACAACGTCGCCCAGCATTACAACCACATGCTTTTCTGGCAGTGGATGAAGCCGGGCGGCGGCGGCAACAAGGTACCCGGCGCGCTGGCGGCCAAGATCGACGAGGACCTCGGCGGCTATGACAAGTTCCGCGCCGATTTCATCGATGCCGGCGTCACGCAGTTCGGCTCCGGCTGGTGCTGGCTGGCGATGAAGGATGGCAAGCTGCATATCATGAAGACGCCAAACGGCGAGAACCCGCTTGTGCACGGCGCGACGCCGCTGCTCGGCTGCGACGTGTGGGAGCATTCCTACTACATCGACTATCGCAACGCGCGGCCCAAATATCTGGAGGCGTTCGTCGACAATCTCATCAACTGGGAGTATGTCGAGCACCTCTTCAATCAGGCGCGCTAGCCTTCGCTCGCGTCCGGCCGCTCCGCCGGGCGCGTCTTAAGAAATGGTGATATTACCCAAGGCGCGGCTCCGGCCGCGCTTTTTTTGCGTCCGAGATAAGCACGCGCGGCGCCCCCAATTTCAAGCCCGCACGCGCAATTGCGTTTAACCACAAGGTAAAAATTTACCAAATTTTAAGGGCTGAAGCTCGACACTCTCCGCATTCCGACTGGAGACGCCCCGGCGTTGCACCACGGGAAAATTGAGTTGTGGAGTAGAGTGTTTGCAATCCTGGATTGTTCTAGCGACTCGCGATATCTTTACCTCGCGAGGTCGGTCTGCCCGCCGCCGGTCAAGAGCGTCGCGCGCGGTCAGGCACAGAAGCTGCGAGTCGCAGGGCGCGCTTTTCTGGCGAATATTGAACGCGCGCGCAGACCAAGCTTCGCGGCTTGGCGTGTATTTGTCGGCGGCGTTTCTGCTGACGGTCGCGGTCTACGGCGCAGCGCTCGGCGGGCATCTTGCAGCGTGGCAGCAGACGCTGACCGCGCGCGCAGAAGCGGCACTGATCGCGGGGGGATTCGGCATTCACGATGTCATCTTGAAAGGCGGCGTTCATACGCCGGGCGCTCAAGTGCATGAGGCGCTTCGAACCGCGCGCGCCCGCACGATCTTTGGCTATGACACGCGCGCGGCAAAGCTGCGGCTTGAGGATATCGGCTGGGTGGAAAGTGCGCGGGTTATGCGGTTATGGCCCTCCACGCTGGTCGTGGAGCTGCGCGAGCGTGAAGCTTTCGCGCGCTGGGACATTCGCGGGCATACCATCGTAGTGGACCGGGAGGGGGAGATTCTCGGCCCCGTCACGCCGAGTTTCGCCGATCTGCCACGCATCGCGGGCGAGGGCGCACACACTGCCGCAGCCGATATGCTTGCGACGCTCGCCGAGCACCCAGCGATAGCCCGCAAGGTTACGCTCGCCGAGCGCATCGAGCAGCGCCGCTGGGACCTGATCCTGAGCAACGGCTTGCGCGTTCAGCTTCCAGCGCGCGACGCTTCGGCGGCCCTGCCAGTGCTGGCGCAGTTGCTGGGCGGCGATCTGCCGGGGGATGTGGCGATAATCGACATGCGGGTACCAGGGCGCATCGCCCTGCGCAAAGACACGCGGGAAACAGATGCGCCAGGACCGACCGCTCAGCTTTCGGGCCGGCGCGCGCAGCCTCTGTGATCGGTTTGCGGAGCCAGAGATGTGGGACAATCGCAGCGCAGTGATCAGTAAGGAGCGCACCGCAGCGGTTCTCGATCTGGGAACCCGGAAAGTGTCATGCGTGATCGCACGTCTGCTGCCGCCACCGAAATGGCTTGCGCAGAAGATCGAACACGCACGGATCAGCATTCTTGGCTACGGGCAAACGGCTGCGCGCGGCATCACCGGCGGCAGCATCGGCGATCTCGACGCGGCGGAGGAGGCGGTGCGCGCCGCGGTCGCGCGCGCCGAGCACAATGCCGGCGTGATGGTCGATGAGGTTTATGTCACCTTTGCCGGCGCCGGCCTGTCGAGCGAGAGCTTTACAGCCAGCGTACCGATCGCCCAGCGCATGGTCGACGCGCTCGACATCCGCCGCGCGCTGCTGGCCGCAGAGCAATACGCTACCCGTAACGGTCAGTCGATCTTGCACACGGTGGTCTCGGGCTATGGGCTGGACGACATTCCGGAAATCGAGGATCCCTGCGGGCTGATTGGCGATACGCTCAAGGTCAATGTCCTTGCGGCAAGCGCCGCGCCGTTGGCGGCCAAGAACATCGCGCTGTGCGTCGAGCGTTGCCATCTGCATCTCGCCGGGCTGGTCGCCGCGCCGCTCGCAAGCGGTCTGGCGGCCGCCTCGCCAGAGGAGCGTGAACTCGGCGTGACATGCATCGACATGGGAGCCGGGACGACCTCACTGGCGGCATTCTGTGACGGCGAGGTGGTGCATATTGATTCGCTTTCGTCAGGCGGTGAGCACCTGACCCGAGACCTCGCACGGATGTTGTCCACACCTCGCGTCGAAGCCGAGCGGCTAAAGACCCTATATTCCAGCGTTTTCAGCGATGCCGCACTCGATGGCGATCACGTTGTATGTCCTTTGATTGGTGAAGACGGCGAAGAACGTTACATCTATCCAGCTAAGGCAGATATTGCCGCCATCGTGCGCACACGTCTGGAGGATATGTTTTCGCAGTTGCAGGAACGTCTCGAACTGGCCGGCTGCGATCCAGCTGTGAGCGAACGCGTGGTGCTGACCGGCGGGGGTGCGCAGCTCGTTGGTGCGGCGGAGCTGGCCGAGCGTATCTTCGGCGGTGTGGCGCGGACCGGACGTCCCGAAGCGGTAACAGGCCTGCCGCCAAACGCCGATCCGTCGCTCTCGGCCGCGGTGGGCGCGCTGAGCTACCTGCTGCGCTCGCCTGCGCAAAGACAAACGGTGTCGCACAGCTATGAGCCGCCCGTGATGTCCGCGTCATTGCCCTCTGCTGGCTATTTTGCCCGGGTAGGCCAGTGGCTGCGTGAGAATTTCTGAGTGCGAGGCCGGAGCGTGATGCCCAACGCAGCCGCGCTCCGACAAGTTGGCGAGATACAGCGGCATCGCCCATCCACATGGTGGTGCGCCCGAGCGGAACGCAAATTTGTGAGGCTGCAATGAGCATTCATCTCAAACCGGCGGAGCTTACCGAACTGCGCCCGCGCATCACGGTGATCGGCGTCGGCGGCGCTGGCGGCAATGCGGTCAACAACATGATCCAGGCCGGGGTAGAGGGCGTCGAGTTCGTCGCGGCCAACACCGACGCGCAGGCGCTCTCCATGTCAAGCGCGGGCGTGCGCATCCAGATGGGCGTGAGCCTGACCGAGGGGCTGGGGGCCGGTTCGAAACCCGAAGTCGGCGCAGCGGCAGCGGAAGAGGCGCTGGAAGACATCCGCAGCTACCTTGAGGGCGTCCACATGCTCTTCATCACGGCTGGCATGGGCGGCGGCACCGGCACCGGGGCAGCCCCGATCATCGCCCGCGCCGCCAAGGATATGGGCATCTTGACCGTGGCAGTCGTCACGAAGCCGTTCGAGTTCGAAGGCCAGCGGCGGATGAAATACGCGGACACAGGGATCAACGAACTGGCGGCGCATGTTGACACGATCCTGGTGATCCCGAACCAGAACCTGTTCCGCGTCGCCAACGAGAAGACCACCTTCGCCGATGCATTCCAGCGCGCTGACGATGTGCTACGCTCCGGCGTCTCCTGCATTACCGACCTGATGATCCGTGAAGGCCTCATCAACCTGGATTTCGCCGATGTGAAGGCGGTCATGAAAGACATGGGCACCGCCATGATGGGAACGGGCGAGTCCAAGGGCGACAACCGCGCATTGGAAGCAGCCGAACTGGCGGTATCAAATCCACTGCTCGACAATGGCTCGATGCGCGGCGCGCAGGGGCTTCTCATCAGCATCACCGGCAGCCATGAGCACTTGACGCTTTACGAGGTGCAAGAGGCCGCCGAGCGGGTGCGCCACGAAGTCGCCGCAGATGAGAACCCGGAGATCAACATCATCGTTGGCGCGATTTTCGATCAGAACCTTGAGGATATCCTTCGGGTATCCGTGGTCGCCACGGGCATCGATGTTGACCAAATCGCTCATCCCGCGCAGCCCGCGCCAGGTCAGCGCCGCCCGGCCGAAGCAGACTCGCTGGGCGATCGGCTGCGCACAGCGCATGGCAGCACGACCAGTCGAGGCGCCCCGCCCAAGCAGGAACAGGTGTGGGAAGGCCCTGGCAGCGTCACGATCGAGCAGCGCCCCCCGCGCCGTAATGCACCTGAAAAGCCCCGCGGCGCCAGCGAGCGCGGCCATCCGCATTTCGAGCCGGTTGCGCCGTCTGCCCCGCGACGCCGTCCGCGCCGACCGCTCACCGACGCGGATTTCCCCGAATTGGGAGGAAGCGACGACAGCGAGACCGCCAGAGACGGCGAACCGCGCAAGAGCGGTCTTTTCTCATGGATGGCCGGGCGCGGTCGCACACGCGATGATCACGACGCCCAGAGCGAGGGCCAAACCCATGAGGCTCACAGCAATCGCGCCGAGCCGCAGATACGCCAGTCCGACCCCTCACACGATCCAAGTGATGGCGGATCTGAACAGGTGAGCAATGATGGCCAAAAAACGACGAAACCACGCATCAATCGCGGGTTGGCCAACGGTGCCACAAACGCGGACGAACCCTTTGATATCCCTGATTTTTTCAAGCGCCCGCTGAACTGACAAGCATCTGCATATCTCTTCCGGTTAGGCATGCCAGAACACTGTCAAGTCTTTCGACTGACCTCTCCTTCATTGCCTGTTGTAAGTGGCTGATTCAGCACAGTTATCCGTAACAGAATGTAAACAAGCGTGATTTGTCTGAACGCCGGCCGCTGGCTAGTCTCTAACCAGATCACGGGCGTAACGCGTCAACGCTGACGCAGAGGGGCCTGGCCAGAAGAGGTCTCCGGCGAGACTTACCGGCATTCAATCCTGGTCGGGAAATTATGTGTGCGTCCAAGCGTGGTCGGGGTGCGGAGCGTTAAGCTGATTGAGAATACGTGTTGCATTGCGTGTGCTGGGCCCATTCCAAAGCGAATGTGGTCCGATAATGGCCCGCAACAAGGCAAGCAACTCGGACGGTTCCTAGGCTAAGTGAGGCCGAAGAACGTCCTGTAAAAACTCAGCAGCGCTTCCGCCGACCCCGCGCCTTGCCCCGTGATCCTTGGGGGGACAGACGAGCTGCGTATCGCACCCGTTCTGTCCTTGAAGGGACAACTATAACGGGGCGGCATAACAATGATCGCAGACCTTACGGGGGCTCGCCAGACGACGCTCAGACAGAGCGTTACGATTTCCGGCACCGGGGTGCATAGCGGTCGCCCTGTCTCGCTGCTTCTCCACCCCGCCGATCCCGACAATGGCATCGTGTTCGTGGTTCGAAACGATGCGCGGCGTGAGATTCGCATTCCTGCCGATTTTCGCCGCATCTCAAATGTGATGCTGTGCACGGTCCTGAGCAATGGCGAAGGGGCCTGCGTCGCAACGGTCGAGCACTTGCTCGCGGCGCTGCGCGGCGTCGGCGTGGACAACGTCGATGTTGAGGTTGAGGCGGGCGAAATCCCGATCATGGATGGCAGCGCGGAGCCATTTGTGGAGGCAGCGCTGGAAGCAGGCATCCGGCCGCAAGCGCGTCCGCGACGTTTCATCCGCGTGCTGAAGCCGGTCTATGTTCAAGATGGTGACGCGTCGGCTTCGCTGGAGCCTTATGACGGTTTTCATCTGGATGTCGAGATCGACTTCGACACGCCGCTAATCGGACGGCAACGCTGGAGCGGTGACATCACGCCCCAAGTGTTCTGCCGCGCCTTGTCGCGCGCGCGCACATTTGGGTTCATGAAGGACGTTGAGACGCTCTGGAAGGCGGGCCGCGCACTCGGCGCGTCGCTGGAGAACACCGTAGCGCTTGCTGATGATCGTATCGTCAACCCCGAGGGCCTGCGATACAAAGACGAGTTCGTAAGGCATAAAGTGCTTGATGCCGTTGGCGATCTGTCGCTTGCGGGGGCCCCGCTGCTTGGCAAATATCGTTCATATCGCGGCGGACACCGGATTAACGCGCTGATGCTTGAAGCCCTGCATGCCGATCCATCAGCCTGGACAATGATCGAGACCGACATCGGCCGTCCGCGTCATCGCGAAGTCTCCCACGCCGACATGGGTTGGGGCGCGCAGATGCCGGCCTTCGCCGCCGACCGCAACTGAACGCCGGCGGCTAAACAACATCTCCTCCCCCTGACGCGAACTGGCGCGTGTCAAGCAGCCGATCCCCGGTTGCTTGATGCGCGCCACGCGTTTAGAGAAACGCCGAGTGTCCGTTAGCGCGTTGATGCGTAGCCAGACGGCGGAGATTGATCGTTGCGCCTGATAACAAGGGATGGTGCGGTCGAGAGGAATCGAACCTCCACGGGCTAAGCCCACAGCGCCCTCAACGCTGCGCGTCTACCTGTTCCGCCACGACCGCTAAAGATGCCCCTAACCACTAAAATGATCAGTGCGCGTCTGGATAGGACGTAGCAAAGGCGCTTGCCCTGTGCAAGTGCGCCGGCATCCTCTTATATCTCCACGAACATGCGCGCGTTAAAAACTGGGCTCCTGCCGATGATCCAAACCGCACACACCACGCAAGATGCACCCGTGCATTGGGCAGTCAGCCACGCGCCGGTTTGCTATCCCACAGCGATGGCTGCGATGGACGCGCGCGTCGCCGCAATCGGCGCGGGCGGCGCGGCGGAACTGGTCTGGCTGCTGGAGCATCCGCCTCTGTATACCGCCGGGACCAGCGCACATGCAGATGATCTGCTAGCGCCTGACCGCTTCCCGGTCTACGAGACGGGCCGCGGCGGCCAATACACCTATCACGGGCCGGGCCAGCGCGTCGTTTACGTCATGCTCGACCTAACCCGCCGCAAGCAGGATGTGCGATGGTTCGTCCGCAGCCTGGAGGACTGGCTGATCGCCAC
>CAYVFK010000061.1:0-9304 GCA_964450925.1 uncultured Hyphomicrobiaceae bacterium
GCGCGAAGCTGGGGCAGCGCGTCTTCCAGCGTGTCGGTCTTATAGAGCGCGCAGACTTCTTCTTGGTTGCCGAACAGCACATCCACCCCGCCCTGGATCAGGCTGCGGAACGCGGCGCGGTGGCGCTCGACGCAGAAGGTATCCGACAGGCTCAGCGCAACCTGCCGCCCGGCTTCGGCGGCGATGCGCGCGGCTTCGTGGAAGGCGGCCTTGGCCTCCGGCGGGTCGAACAGATAGCCCTCCAGGTAGGTGATGCGCGCGGAGCGGATCAGCTCGGGCACGATCTCGCCGTTGCCCAGTTCGGTCGACGCGCCGAGATAGGTGCACATGGTGCGCTCGCCGTCCGGCGTGACCAGCACGAGGCAGCGCGCGGTCGGCGTGTTGCTGTGGCTCTGCGGGGTTTCGTATTCCACGCCGATGGCGCGGATATCATGCGCGAACACCGTGCCGAACTGGTCACCCGCGACCTTGCCGATGAAGGCCGTGCTCGCGCCCAGCGAGGCCAGCCCGGCGCAGGTGTTGGCCGCCGAGCCGCCCGACATCTCGATGGCTGGCCCCATTTTGGCATAAAGCCGGTCAGCCTCGTAGGCGTCGATCAGGCGCATTCCGCCCTTCGCCAGCCCTTCGGCGGTGATGAAATTGTCGTCGCAGCGCGCGATGATATCGACGATGGCGTTGCCGATTCCAACAACGTCGAGTTCGGTGCTCATGGGCTACTCTTTTCGATTGGTGTTCGTGATTTGCCGCCTCAGGCGGTCTTTTCGGGATACAGGCACAAATCGTGGATGGAGCAGTCCCCACAAAGCGGCCTCCGCGCCTTGCAGACATAACGTCCATGCAGGATCAGCCAGTGATGCGCATGAAGCGCATAATCTGGCGGCACAACCGCCTCCAGTACCTGCTCGACCTCCAGCGGGGTTTTCCCCGGCGCAAGGCCGGTGCGGTTGCTCACGCGGAAGATATGGGTGTCTACGGCCATGGTGGGCTCGCCAAAGGCGACATTCAAAACGACATTCGCCGTCTTGCGGCCCACACCGGGCAGGGTTTCCAGCGCCGCGCGGTCGCGCGGGATTTCGCCATTGAACTCGTCGATAAGCTTCTGCGACAGGGCGATGACGTTCTTCGCCTTGTTGCGGAAAAGCCCGATCGTCTTGATCATGTCGCGCACGCGCTCTTCGCCCAGCGCTACCATCCTGTCCGGTGTGTCGGCGACGTCGAACAGCTTCTCGGTCGCCTTGTTTACGCCCGCATCCGTCGCCTGCGCCGACAGCACCACAGCCACAAGCAGCGTGAACGGGTTGCGGTAGTCCAACTCGCTCTCCGGCGCGGGCTTGACCTTCGCGAAACGGCGGAACATCTCCGCGATCGCTTCAGGCGGGAGACGGGACGAACATTCGGCGGGCGGGGCTTTAGATGGCTTGGCTTGCACCATGGCCAGCGTTGTACAACATTTCGCGCCAATGTGTAGGGACCTTTCACCACGCGGGGCAATAGAATGCCGTACCAAGCGAAGGAACTGACAATGACTGATAACGAGCAGCCTTGCTTTGCCGCACGCGAGGGCGTGGATATCGAAGAGGGCAATGTCTTCGCGCCGAAATTTGGCGAAGGCAGCGTTCTGCCCGCTATCGTTACGGACGCCCAGACCGGCGAGGTGCTGATGCTTGCCTATATGAACGCGCTGGCGCTCGCGCGCACGATCGAAACCGGCGAAGCACACTACTGGAGTCGCTCGCGCGGGAAGCTCTGGCGCAAGGGTGAGACCAGCGGCAACACTCAACAGGTCGTCGAGATGCGCACCGACTGCGATCAGGATGCGATCTGGCTAAGGGTGCGGATGGCAGGCTCGGGCGGCTGCTGCCATACCGGGCGACGCTCATGCTTTTACCGCGCGGTGCCGCTGGGCCAGCCCGCTGGCGGCGAGACCCGGCTTGGTATGCGCGATCGCGAACGGCTTTTCGACCCCAAGGCGGTTTACGGCAAGGGAGATTAACCCGTCGCGATATATTCCTGGAGCGCGGCGTTGCGCGACTCGATCTCGGCGATCCGCCACTTCACCACATCACCGATCGAGATAATCCCGGCAAGCTTGCCGTCCTCCTTCACGGGCAGATGGCGAATGCGGCTGTTGGTCATTTGCGACATCAGCTGTTCCGTGCTGTCGCAGGGGCCGCAAGTGAACACCTCGCGCGTCATGATCCGGGAGACCGGCGCGGCCAGCAAATCGGCCTGACCATTTGCCAGATTGGCGACAATGTCGCGCTCCGAGATGATGCCAGCGATGTCTCCGGCCTCATTCACCACGACAAGCGCACCAATGTTCCTGTCGGTCATGAGCCGCACGGCTTCCTGGACTGACCTGTCGCTGGCGATGGTTGCGCAGTCGCGACCTTTATGTTTCAGGATAGACGCCACATTCATGACTAGCCTCCCAAAGACGGCGCCGCGGCCAATCGCACGGCGCGTCACGCTTCCTCAGAAAATGCGCGTTCGACCCGCATTCTTACGACTTCTGTCGAATATGGTGCGACGAAATGCCTAGCTAGGCAAGAAGGATTAGAGATGGGGGATGCAATGCGTCGCGCGTGTCAGATCAGGCCAAGCCGAGACTGGCGAATTTGCTTGCCAGAATGTTCTTGTCGAACGGTTTGACCAGGTATTCGCTCGCGCCCGCCGCCATCGCGCGGACGATCGGGGCTGGCTCCGCACCTGTTGTGCAAAAGATAACCTTGGGCCGCGCCTGGGTATCTTGCAGGGCGCCGAGCACCTCCAGGCCGTCCATCACCGGCATGTTCCAGTCCAGCAGCAGCGCATCGGGCGCGCGCGCCAAGCAGCTTTCCAGCGCCTCCAGCCCGTTCGCGGCCTCGCCGGCTTCAAAGCCGAGTTCGCTCAGGAGACCGCGCAGCACCTTGCGCATGGCCGGGCTGTCATCGGCGATCAGGCAATAACGCATCACGACGCTCACTCTTTACGCGGAACGCCGTGAGAGTGCGCGTCAGACTTTAATCAATCGCTAAGCGCCTATTCGGGCGCGGCAGTGAACACCACGTCCTGCCCCGCCTTGGCGACCCCAATGGTCATGCCGGCCTCGTCAGCCAAGCGTGCAGCGTAATAGGGCAGGATCGAACGTGGATCCAGTTCGTCAAGGTCCACGCCCGAGAGGATGCCATCGACCTTGTCGGGGATGCGCGCATTGCGGCCCACGCAGCGCACGCTCATCTTTGGCTTGGCTTGCGCATCGTTGACTTCGACATGCAGGTCACCGCCCACTGGCAGCGCCGGGATGGCAATGGCGATCATGATCATCAAAAGTCGCGCATGGCTCTTGTCGAGTTGCAGGTGCCGCGGCGCATGCCAGTGCAACCGATGCTTGCCCTCCTCCACATAGCAGCGGGCAATGCGCTCGGCCTGGCCAAGATCGACGGCCTGGCCCATGCCCGACGATGCGCCGAACGCCAGCCGGGCGAACTCCAGCCGTGTCCAGGCGGCCTGCGCGCTGTTCAGGATCACCTCCTGGGCGTAGGCACGTGCATCTTCATCGGTTTCTTCTTCCAGAAGCTCAAGGCCGTTGCTGATCGCCCCGATGGGACCGACGAGATCGTGACAAATCCTGCTCGACATGAACGCCGTTAGCTGGATGTCGGCCAAAGCCGGCTTCACTGTCATTCCGCCTCCTCAAGAATTTGACTACCTCGCAACCGCCCCGGCCCGGTGGCGCCGGGACAGGTAAATTCGTCAGCATGGAACATCCAGATTGGCGCGCTCACCAGACCTGCTCTCGCAGTTTGGGCGCAAGTTTGTCCCGTTGCACACTCTTAAGTGGTATAGTTGTTCGACCGCGACTGCCAAGCGGCTTCGGGCATATCCCCATTGATCTGCACGCAAAACCCCTAATTTTGGCTATTGATACGCACCAGATCGTGGAAAACCTTTGTCACGGCTTCAACCCAAGCGCGGCTTGCGACCTGCCGCTTGGCGGGCAGTGGTTAAGCTGATACCACTCCTGACGAATGCGGTCAGCGCGGAGACTGCCATGACGACGCCCGAGATCGACTTTGACGCGCTGGCAGCAACCCTGTGCGAGACAGCGCAGCGCGCTGGCCAAACAATCCAGGAAATCTATGCCAGCGGTCTGAACGTGCGGGCGAAGGCTGATGCCAGCCCGGTGACCGATGCTGACGAGGCTGCCGAGCGCATCATCCTCGATGATCTTGCCCGCATCGCGCCCGGCGTGCCGGTGGTTGCAGAAGAGGCTGCCGCATCCGGCATCACGCCTGAACCAAGCGACACCTTCTTCCTTGTCGATCCGCTCGACGGCACCAAGGAGTTTGTCAGCGGGACCGGCGAGTTCACCGTCAATATCGCACTGGTGCGCCACGGGCTGCCGCGCTTCGGGCTGATCCTCGCGCCCGCGCTGGGCGAGCTTTATCTCACGCTCTCGGAACACCGCGCGATCAAGGCGCAAGTCGGGACGGCCGCGCCCAAACCGCTGTACGCCGTCGCGCAAACGCCGCTACAAACGCGCACGCCGACTGCCGGCGAGCTCGTCGCGCTGGCCAGCCGCTCGCACATGAACGAGGCCACTCAGCTGTTCCTCAATGCCCATGGCATCGCCAACACCCGGCAGGCTGGATCATCACTGAAGTTCTGCCGTATCGCGGAAGGTCTGGCCGACGTTTACCCCCGGCTTGGCCCGACCTGCGAATGGGACACAGCAGCGGGCGATGCGATCTTGCGCGCAGCCGGCGGCGTGGTGCTTAGCGAACAGGACGCACCGCTGATTTATGGCAAGGCCAAGAACAGCTATCGCAACCCCGGCTTCATCGCCTGGGGGCGTCCGCCTGTACGAGGATAAGACATCGACAGCGCGAAACATGGGCGGGCTTTAGCCACAGTTTACCATTATTCGCGAAACTGGAAAACGGATGCCGATTCGCTGCGGCGCTTGTCGCCCGGCGCAGGCTCTGAGAACGGGAGACCGATCCGATGACGGGGTTGATGAAGCCGCTGGCCAGTGTGGCCTTCGCGCTGGCTTTCATGATGAATGTGCCCACTGGCGACGCAGAGCCGATCAAGCTCGCGCAAGCTCAGCAGGACGAGAGCTATCTGCCGCCGTGGCAGGGCGAAGCAGAGAACAACGAGGACGACGCTGGCAGCCGCGACGGTTACGAGCCGGAGAGCCTGGCGCCGCCGCGCGAGCGCCGATCCTATGACGATCAGTACAACGAAGCGCCATCGCGTGACACAGGTCGTTACGATGATCGCTATTATGGTGACCCGCCCCGCGGCAGCCGCGACGACGATGATCGTTATGCCGACGAGCCGCCACGGCGTTATGATGCGCCGCCCCGTGAGGCTTATGACGAGGATGAAAATTACACCGCCGACGAGATCGTGGCGGCTGGCCATCGGTTTTTCGGCACCGTTACCGAAGGGCTTGCGCGTGTTGTCGAATACGCCTTTTCGCGGCAGGGGTATCCCAACGGATACATTCTCGGCGAGGAAGCCGGCGGCGCGTTCGTGGCCGGGCTACGCTACGGCGAGGGCGTGCTCTACACAAAGCATCTCGGTCGCCACAAGGTGTTCTGGCAGGGGCCGTCGATCGGCTACGATTTCGGTGCGGAAGGCTCCAAGACCATGATCCTGGTCTATGACATTCAACATCCTGCCGAACTTTATCATCGGTTCGCCGGCGTCGATGGGTCCGCCTATTTTGTCGGCGGTGTCGGCATTACGTTCCAGCGCCACGGCGATGTGGTGCTTGCGCCGATCCGCTCCGGCGTCGGGCTTAGGCTGGGGGCCAATGTCGGATATTTGAAGTACACACGAAGACCCACCTGGAACCCATTCTAGCGGCGCCTGGTCGCAGAGCCGTCTTGTCTGTGGCGGCATAATCCGGCAAGAAGGTTGGAGCCGGTGGGCGCGGTCCGGGAGATCGCGAGGAGTCGCGCGTTGCCGCGTTTTAGGAGTTGCCATGTCTGATCGGGGGGCCGCAAGACCATGATCCTGTATATCATGCTGGTCGCGCTGGGCTTTCTGATCGCGATGCTCTTGGCGCTATTGCTTGCGCCGGCCTTCTGGCGCAGAGCAGAGCGGCTCACGGCGCGCCGGCTGGAGCAGAGCATGCCAATGTCGATCGCCGAGGCCGAGGCCGAACGCGATCAAATCCGCGCCAGCTACGCGATCATCATACGCCGCCTCGAAGCCGCCCTGTCGCAGGAAAAGATGCGCTCGGCGCGTCAGCTGGTGAAGATCAGCCGCCTGCAAATGGAGATCGCTGACGTCAATGACAGGACCCGCCAGTTGCGCGGCCAACTCGACGCCGAGCACAATGCGGCCTCTGTACTGCGCCGGACGATCGCCACGCGCGTGCCCGAACTCAATCGCGCCGCGAATGACGCAAAACAGCTCATCCACGTGCGCGAAAGCGAAATCAACACGATCGTCAACCGGCTGCGCCACCGCGAGGAGGCGCTCGCTATCGCCCAACGCACGACCGAAATGCAGCAGGCCGAGATCGCGCGCCTGCGCCAGGCGATGGAGATGTCCGGCTCGCAGAATGCGGGCCGCTTCAAGCTGAGGCCGACAGAATGGACAATCCATGACTATCGCGCCGAATACGATCGGCTGAATGTCGAGTTGTCCAAGTTGCGTGAGCGCCTTGCCGTGGCTTATGACCGCGAGGCAAACCAGGTCAAGGAATTGCGCACCGAGTTGCAGCAGTTGGCGGACCATATCGTGACAGCGGCCTCCGCCCTGCCCCAGAACGAAACGCAGCGCGCGATTCCGCATGATTCCGCTGCGGATCAGTCCCGCCAACTGGCCTCTCCCACCGAACAGTTGGACGATCGGATGCGCTCCATCGACGCGATCCTGAGCGACACCGCTGGCAACACGCGCGCATCTGGCTGGAGCGATGGCTCATTGCCAACGCGACGCTCCGGGCGCTCGGGCAGCGCACTGGCGCGGGCCGCCGATGCGCCGAAACGCCTCGCGCTCGGGGCGATTCAAAAGGTGGCCGGTCTGGCAGGTGCAACCGGCAAGGCAATGAGCGTGGTATCCGGAAACGCACGGAACCAGGAACCAGCGCCCATGCCCGGCGAGGTGAGCGCGGCCAGACTGCTGGGCGGCGCAGCGGTTTCCCACACCCGCTCCGACGGCGCGCGTGCGAGCGAGGCCAGCACAACGATCACGGATAGCGCAGAGGCGCGGCTCGACACCCCATCAGCCGTAACGACAGCCATGGAACCGGCACAGCCGAAATCCGGAGAGCATGGGCAGCCCGATACACCGGACGACGCCACGCCCGACCCAGCGAAGACGGATGCCGCGTCCGATCCAGAGGCGAGCGACACGCACGCATCACAACCGCAGACCACCAATCAAACGTTGCCCCCCGTGCCAAGCAAGGCGAGCCACCCCACCCACGGCGATTCCAGTCTTTATGACAGCTATCGCAGCGCCAAACCGATCTCTGAAAAGTCTACCTCTGAAAAGCCGACTTCCGACAAGCGAGCCGACCCCACGAGCACCGCAGCGCCTGATCCCAGCGAAGCCGGGGCTCCTGCGCAGACTGAAGAACCCGCGCCCGCCGAACCAGTCGGCAAAGCCGACCACATGCCCGCCGCCCCACAAGACCATGCGCAAAAATCTGACGCCACAGACGCAAACGAGGCCGCCGGCGATACATCGGGTTCGCTGCTTGACCGTTTGAAGCATGTGCCGGAAAGCGAAACTCGCTGAACACGGCGCACTGGCGCGCCGCCCCCTGTGACAAAATCAGCAGTGGGCTGGGGACAACAGCACAATATCTTGACGAAACATCAGCTTCCCTTGACCGCTGCGAATCAGCTATCTTCTGAGGTGAGGGGGCCTGACTCACTTCAATTTTTCGGCCTGTCGATTCGTTTCGTCCCGGTCAAACAATAACGGCGAACGGGCATCCGGGAACGCGAATTGGCGGACGAGGGGATAGATGCGGCAACATTGACGTCCCTGCCGAAGAAGCATCCACATTCAGGCTAGCGCGTCGTGACTGGACACTCGCGACGGGGCAGTCGTTTTGCGTTGAATTGATTGATTACCGACCACGCGCCCGTGCGCGCCGGGATGGATTCGTGTACGCCCGTGCAAAGCCTTCGCCAGGCCCCCAATGCGGAAGACGCTGCGAAAAGCGGCAAACAGGGGGCTAGTTCAATGAGACATGTTCTAGGTGCGCTTGGCGTTCTCGCGGCGACAATACTACTCGTCGTATCTGCGGCGATGAATTGGCGCTTCGGCTTCAGTCTCGGCAAGACCGAGTTCGACGGGCATATCTACGGGGCCGCCAGCGCGGCGTCCGACGTTCTGAAGGCGCTGATCCCATTCCTCATCCTTGCCGCGATGCGCCGTCGCCACTGGTCGCAGGCGCTGGGCGCGATGCTGTTGCTGGTCATCTGCGCAGCCTATTCGCTGACATCCTCGCTGGGATTCGCCGCGCTCAACCGCAGCGACACCGTGAATGAGCGGGCGATCAGCGCCGCCAATTACAAGGACCTGCGCTCGGAATTGCAGTTCTTGCGCGACCAGATGGCGGGACTGCCGCAGCACCGGCCAATGGGCGTGGTTGAGAGCAACATCGCCCAGCACAAGCAACACCGCCGCTGGGACTCGACCAGTGGCTGCACCAACGCCACCGTGCCGCCCAGCATCGCCTATTGCGAAGAGTTCCACGCACTGGAGGCCGAACTGGCCGCCGCCGCCAAGGCCGCGAAACTCGACCAGCGCATCATGGCGGTGCGCGCCGATCTGGGCAATGTGCGCGGCGTCGGTCCGGTGACCGAGGCTGACCCGCAGGCGGCCATACTCTCGAACATTTCCGGCGTAGGGACCGACCACGTCCAGCTTGCGCTGATCATCCTGGTCTCGGTGCTGGTCGAGGCCGGTTCGGCGCTGGGCTTCTATGTCGCGCTGAGCCACTGGCGGATTTTCGATGACAAATCGCTCGGCGTGCCCGCGCCGGTGGAGGTGGCTGCGCAGCCGAAGCGCACGCTGCCCGCGCTGGTTGCGCCAGAAGAGGCGGAGCTGCCCTACGAGCGAAGCGATGTGGAGATGTATTTCGACGAGCGTGTGGAGCAGTCCAAGGAATCCAGCGTCACCGCGCTGGCGCTGTTCGAGGACTACTGCAACTGGTGCGACCTGAAGGACAAGACGCCGGTCAGCCTGCCGATCTTCGGGCGGCAGTTCGCCGATCTGGGCGTGCAGAAGGCGAAGATCGGCGGGCGCATCCGCTATATCGGCATCCGCCTGCTGGCGGAGGACGGCG
>CAYVFK010000062.1:0-9300 GCA_964450925.1 uncultured Hyphomicrobiaceae bacterium
CTGCGGGCTGCGTCTCGCATCTGCTGCTCGCCAAGGCGCGCAACATGTTTGCCGATGCGGGGTTAACGTGGAGCTGACCCAATTCAACGGTCCCGCCGATAACCTTCAAGCCCTGGTGTCAGGCGCTATTCAGGCCATGCACAACCCCTGGACCACCACGATGGCCGCCTTCGGCAAGGGCACCGACAATCTGCGCATCGTCGGCGGCTCCGGCCTTGCCGGCATCGAGCTGGTCGCGCGTGAGGGTTCGGTGGGCAACGTGAAGGAGTTTGTTGATGCCGCTGGCAGCGGCCTCAAGGTTGGAACGCTGCGGCTGGATACGCTGGAGCTGGTCGCCTACGGCACGATGGCGCAATACGGCAAGTCCTACGACGACTACGAGATGACCTTCTTCCCCAGCATGGTCGGCATGGGTGAAGCGCTCGTCTCGGGCGCCGTGGACGTCTGCACGCTCGCGCAGCCCTATGCGGAAAGCGTCGTCAAGCAGGCAAACGGCATCTATCTGGCCGATAACAACGACGTCTGGGGGCCGGAAGCACCGGACTGCGTGGTAACGACCACCACCGAGGTTCTTGAGAGCGAGGCCGAACTGCTGACCGCCTGTATGAGGGTTCTCGCGGACGCGGCCAAGGTCTTTTATGACGACTTCCAGGGGGCGCTCGATGATCTGACGCCTATCTACGGCGCGCCGCGCGAGATCCTCGAAATCGCGCTGAAGCGTCAGTCGCCCGACCCGATCATCAACCCGGCGGGTGCCTCGGGCATCCGCGCCGGCGTCAAATACCTGATCGAACTGGGTTATTTCGAGACCAACATCGCCGATCAGGTCCTGGATCTCAACTATCAGCCCACGGGCGTGACCTAGACAGCGGCCCGCCCCCATGCTCCGGCCGGACGCTGGGCGCGTGGGGGCGGACGCGAATTCAGACCTCAACAAAGGAGCGCATATCTATGTTCTTTCGCCAATCCTCAAAGCCTGCTGAACAGACAAGCATAGAGGAAACAGTCTCCTGCGACGCCGTCATCGTTGGCGCGCGCGCAGCGGGGAGTTCGCTCGCCATTCATCTTGCGCGGCAAGGGCGCAAGGTGATCGCGGTCGACAAGGCCGTATTTCCATCGCCGACCATGTCGACGCATGTGATTTATCCCAACACCATAGCGCGCCTGGAAGACCTTGGCGTGCTTGACGAGGTCATGGCGCATCAGCCGCCGCCGCTTTACACCTCCTGGTATCACGAGGGGCGGATGTTCGTTGCGCCGCACGCGCCAGTGCGCGGGCGCGACTGGGCGCTGTGCGTCCGCCGCGTCACCCTCGACGACATCCTCGTGCGCAAGGCGCGCGCCGAGGGCGCGCAGGTCTTCGAGGGCGTCCGGGCGGCAGAGTTCTTGGGCAGCGGCACGGAGGACGACCCGCTGCACGGCCTCGTGGCGGTGGATAGCGAAGGCCGCCGCACCCGGATCGAGGCGGACATCGTCATCGGCGCTGACGGCGTGAATTCGGCGGTATCGCGGCATCTCAACCTGGCGCGGGAAAAGGTGATGCCGACGCAGACCATGCTGTATTACGCCTACTGGAAGGGCGCGGACACCCGCAACACACAGGATTTCTTCTTCGAGTGCCCGTGGATCTGCGCACACTTCCCGGCGGACGATGGCCATCACGTCGTCACCATGAACGGGCCAGTGGAAGAACGAAAGTCCATCAAGGACCTCGAAGGCTTCTACATGGAGAAGATCCGCAGTATCCCTGCGCTGTGGTCCCGTCTGGAAAAAGCCGAGAAAGTAAGCCGCGTCACGGGAACGACGCGTCTGGACGGCTTCTACCGCAAGCACACCGGCGCGGGCTGGGCGCTGCTTGGCGATGCGGCGCACTTCAAGCACCCGGCCTCGGCGCAGGGCATCTGCGATGCGCTTCATGCCGCGGAGGTTCTGTCCGCGGGCATCGGCGACGGCACGTGGCAGACCTCGTACCCGGCCTGGCGCGAATCGGAGAGCCAAGAAATGTATGCTTTCTGCAAGCATCTGCGGGAGGCCCCCGGCGATGACGGCATGCGCCTGGTGATGGACGCCTTCATCCATGACGCTGATCTCGCCCGCAAAATGGTCGATGTCTGGGCCCGCGCCTCCCGGCCATGGGAGGACGTGATCCCTCATGTGCCCGGCATGGAGAAAATCACGGGGGATTCCGTTGACACCGTCCTGGCGCAATTCTCCGAGCCAGCGACACAGACTCCGGCGCAGCGCGAACTCGCGGTCGCGTGACGTTCCGAACAGGGGCGCTGACAATGACAAGCGGCGAGGACACCGCCGAAATGACCATTGCCGATGCCGATGCCATCGACCGGATCCGGGCATGCGAGCCGGTTCTGGTCGGTCTGGAGACAGCGGGTACGGCGATGGGACTTGGCGAGGGCGAGCTGGGCCATGCCGGCCCGCCCTTCTCGCAGCCCGGCGAAATGCCGGCCACGGTTCTGAATGCTGCGGCTGGGGCGGCTGTCCACGAAGGTTGGGCCGCCAGTGTTGAAGAAGGGCGCGACGCGATTGTAAGTGGCCGCGTCCGGCTTCGGCCCAACCATGATCTGGGCACCGTTTCGCCGATGGCGGGCATCGTTCGGCCCTCCCAGCCGGTGATGCGCGTTGAAAACCGCAACGGCGGCGGAACGACCTGGGCGACCTTCGCGGAGAAAGGCCGACGCGTCCTCCGCTTCGGCGTTTATGACCCTGGAGCCGCCGAGGGCTTGCGCTTCGTCGAGACGATGATTGCCCCGGCGATCGCGGCGGCGCTGCCGAGTGACGGCTTGCCCGTCCTGCCCCTGGTCGCGGAGGGTGTGCGGCTGGGCGATGATGTGCATCAGCGCAATGTCGGCGGGATGGCTGCGTTCCTCGCCGCCTTTCCCGACCTGCCGCCCGAAGTCCGCCGATGGCTGGCGGGCGCGCCGCAACACTTCCTCAACTACGTGATGGCCTCCGCCAAGCTGTGCCTGGATCAGGCGCGCGGGGTTCCGGGCGCGGCTGTCGTCACGGCGTTGTCGCGCAACGGCGTGGACTGCGGCATCCAGGTGGCAGCCACCGGTGATCGCTGGTTCCGTGCGCCGGCTGTGATCCCCCGCGGCGGCTTCTTCGAGGATTACAGCCTCGACGATGCGCAGCCCGATCTGGGCGACAGCGCCATCGTGGAAGCGTTCGGACTCGGTGGGTGCACGGCGCATACGGCCCCGGAAATCGCGCGGGACATGGATGCGCCTTGGCCAGAGTCCGTTTCCGAAGGCCGGCGGATGCGCACACTGTTTTTTGACCGGCAGCCGGCTTTCAATCCGGCCCTCGCCGCGCCTGATGGGCTTGGCCTTGGCTTGTCGGTCCGTCGCGCCCGCGCGGCCGGCGGCGTCCGCATCCATACCGGCATCGCGCACCGAGACGGCTGCCAGGGCTGGATCGGCGTCGGTGTTGCCCATGCTCCGCAGGCGTGCTTCGAGCAAGCCGCCGCGGCGCTGAATGAGCGCGCCACAAGTCCCCAACAAGAAGGAGTTCATCCGAAATGAGCGTCGCGCCATCGCGTATCGAGCCGGCCGACACCGCCGAACCGGTGGGCTCAGACATCGTTCCGGCCCATGACGTTCCGGCTCATGAGCTGACGCAGATCAAGCCGTTCGTTCCCTTGCTCCAGCGCGATCTGGGGCGGTGGAACGAGGTCATCTGGTTCGCCATTGCCTGGGCGATCCTGGTTGCCATCTGGGAGATCGGCGCAGCAGCCGAGCTGTTCAGCCCGCGTATCCTGCCGCCGCCGAGCGAGACGATCCCGTTTCTGCTGGGGGGCGGCGCGACGTTCGGGTTCGGTACGCAGCAGACGGGTCTGTTCGAAGCGATCGGCGTCACGCTCTCGCGCATTGCCATCGGGTTGGTACTCGGTCTCGCCGCGTCCATCGCAGTCGGTTTCCTCATCGTCCAGTTCAAGCTGCTGCGGCGGGTGCTTCTGCCGATCGTTCAAACCCTTGCGCCCATTTCGCCGGTCGCCTGGATACCGTTTGCCATCGCCATCGTCGGGATCGGCTCTCCGGCTGCGCTGTTCGTCGTGTTCATGGCGATCTTCGGCTCGATGTGCTGTGCGGCGGTCGCCGCGTTCGACTCGGTGCCAGAAGAGTACCGCAAGGTGGCGCGCAGCCTTGGGGCCGACACCGGCCGCATGTGGCGCACCGTGCTGCTTCCGGCCGCCGCACCGAGCCTGATGACGATGATCCGCATGAGCTTTTTCGCCGCGTGGATGGCGGTGCTCGCCGGGGAGATGGCCGGCATCAACTCCGGGCTGGGCTACCTGATCATCATGGGTCAGCAGATGTACAACATGCAGTTGGTCATGGTCGGCATCATAGCCATAGGCATCGTGGGCTTCGCACTCGATCGCCTTCTGCTGCTGGCGCAGCGCAAGATCGTCTGGTGGGAGGACCGGGCATGAGTCCGATCAAACTGGCAAGCGACGCGGGCGCCCCGGCGCGCGACGGCGAGGCACCGGTGATCGAACAGCGGCAGGTGAGCACGCCAGATGCCGCCGTAGAATTCGGGGGCGTCGCGAAGCGCTTCGGCGAGAAGACCGCAATCGACGCTGTCGACCTGCGCGTTCCGGAGGGTGCCATCACGGTCCTGATCGGCCCGAGCGGCTGCGGCAAGAGCACGCTGCTCAACCTTGCTGCGGGTCTGGATTTCCCGAGCGAGGGGTTCGTCACCGTTCACGGACGGGAGGTTTCGGGACCGTCCAAGGACAGCGCCCTCATTTTTCAGGATCACAACCTGTTTCCCTGGATGACGACAGCGGACAACGTCGCCTACGGCCTGCGCTCGCGCGGCATGAAGCCTAAGGAGGCGCGGAACCGGGCCCATGAACTGCTCGCCAAGGTGGGCCTTGCGGATGTCGCCGAAAAGCCGCCAAAGAGCCTATCGGGCGGGATGCGCCAGCGCGTGGCGCTCATCCGCGCCTTCGCCATCGAGCCGCGCCTGTTGCTCATGGATGAGCCGTTTGGCGCGCTGGACCACCAGACCCGGCGGATCATGCAGGCCTATCTGCTGAGCACATGGAAGGACAGCGGCGCCACGGTCATTCTTGTCACCCATGACCTCGAAGAGGCGCTGATGCTCGCCGATCGGCTGGTGCTGTTCACCGGCACGCCGGGCCGTATCGCGGATGTGATCGACATCACACTGCCCCGGCCGCGCCACAAGGACGATCCGGCGCTGCGCGAGGTCGGCGCGCATATGGAGCAGCATCTGGCGCAAGCCACCGAGCAGAGCGAGTTCACGGCCGCCGAACTGAGCAACTTGAGAAACCTGGGGCTGTGAGCCCGCCGCAGCGAAGGACAAGGAAGAGGACGGTTCGCATGCCAAAAGTCATTTACGTCGAGCATCACGGAACCCGTCACGAAGTCGACGTCGCCGAAGGCTCAAGCGCCATGCTGGGCGCAGTGGATAGCGCTGTGCCCGGCATCCTGGGAGATTGCGGCGGATCGTGCAGTTGCGCGACATGCCATGTCTATGTTGACGAGGCGTGGCAGAAGGCCGTCGGCAACCGCTCGGCGGAGGAAGACGAGCTTCTCGCGGCGCGAGACGATATGGCGGCAAACAGCCGGTTGTCTTGCCAAATCCCCGTGACGGCAGCGCTCGACGGTCTGGTGCTGCATATGCCCGAGGACCAGTATTGACGCGGCCAGAGCACAAAAGTTTGCGGGTCGGAACGATCCCGCCAGGAAGCTATGCGCCCGCCAGAGATTTGCCGCGCGTCGCGGTGATCGGCGGCGGCTTTTCGGGGGCCTGCATCGCCATTCACCTGCTGCGGCAAGTCGAGCAGCCTATCGAGATCGCCATTATTGAGCCGCGTCCCGCGCTCGGCCACGGCCTCGCCTACGGGACGGGCGATACGGCCCACCGGATCAACGTGCCTAGCGACAAGATGTCGGTGTTCGCCGAGGACCCGCTTCACTTCACCCGCTGGCTTGAGCGAACGGGCGAACGGGCCGCCGATCCCGAGGGCGAGGCCCCTCCCGGCTGGCACTTCAGCCGTCGCCAGGTGTTCGGGGCCTATATGGCCGAGACGCTAGATGATGTCATCGCAACAGCGCCAAGGGGCAGTCGGGTCTTGCACGTCCGCGATCGCGCAATCGGCGTCGCCCCCGCACAGCCAGGGGTGGCGGTGCGGCTGGAGCATGGCGGCTCGCTGGAGGCAGAACGCGGCGTGCTTGTCGTCAGCCACGAGCGCCCGATTTTCCGGTTCGCGATTGACGCGGACACACAGTGTCATCCAGGGCTGATCCATGATCCATGGGACCACGCGGCGCTCGCGGCGATCAAGCCACATGGCAAGGTCATCATTCTTGGCACGGGACTGACAATGGCCGATGTGACAAGCGGCCTGCTAGCGCGTGGGCACCGCGGGCGCATTGTCGCGATTTCGCGGCGTGGGCAGTTGCCGCAGCCCCACGGCCCGTTTGACCCTGTCATTGACGTGTTGAAAGAATGCGGTCATCCGCGTTCAGCCCTCGCCGCCTTGCGCCTCGCCCGCGATCTGGCCCGCCGCGAGGTCGCAGCCGGCCGTGACTGGCACCTGGCTATCGACGGTTTCCGTCTGACCGCAGAGAGCATCTGGCGCAGTTGGCCAATTGAAGAACAGCAGCGCGCCCTCGTGCGGCTCCGCGCGTTCTGGGACACGCACCGCTACAGGATCGCGCCGCAGGTTCACCACCGGCTCAGCCAGGGCCGATTGACGGGCCAACTCGATGTCTGCAGCGGGCGGATAAAGGGCCTCGCGAAGGAGGGCGAGCACCTGAAAGTCACGCTGCAAGCCGGCGGCGATGCTGACCGGAGCGTCAGCGGCGATGTCGTGATCAACTGCATGGGGCCATCGCCCGACATTACCCGGAGCGCAAATCCGATCCTTCGCGATCTGCTCGATCGGGGCATCGCCCGGCCGGACCCGCATCGGCTCGGCTTCGATGTCGATGACAGCTTCCGCCTGCGCGATGCCCACGGCAAAACCGCGCCGGAGTTGCGCGCGGTCGGTCCGCTCACGCGCGGCGTGTTCTGGGAGGTTATCGGCGTGCCCGAATTATCGAACCACTGCCGGCGGCTTTCCGAACAGCTTGCGAACGAGCTTGCCAAGCGCCAAGCGCTCGCTGCGCCACTTGCTGGATAATCCATTCAAAAAAGGGGTTTAAACGTGACGAAGACGCATTATCAGGTGCCCAACGCCGCGCCCGCCCCGGCGAGTACGCGCTACAGCCACTGCGTCAAGGTTGGCGAATGGCTTTATGTCACCGGCCAGCTCCCGGTGGACCCGGACAACCCGGATGCGCCCCTGCCGGACGATATCAAGGGGCAGACAGAGCTTTCCTTCCGCAACCTGGAACGCATCCTGGCGCATGTCGGCTATGAGTTCGCCGATACGGTTTTCGCGCGCGTCTATCTGGCCAACTTCGAGCGCGATTATCCCGGCTTCAACGAGGTCTACCACCGCTATTACGACGCGGAAGAAACGCTGCCCGGCCGCACCACGGTGGGCGTGGCGAAGCTTGGTCGCGATGCACTTGTCGAGGTCGATCTCGTTCTTTATCGGGGGGCATAAGCGTTGCGTCCGACGTCAAGCGCAGACACCGTCATCATCGGGGCCAGCCACGCCGGGGTCACGTTGGCCGCCACGCTGAGACAGAAGAAATACGCCGGCGAAATCGCGCTGATCGGGAATGAGCCGCGCCTGCCTTATCATCGCCCGCCGCTGTCAAAGGCTGCGCTGGCTGGCGAAGAGACCGCGATCGCTGGCGAACTTTGCTCCGAAGCCTTCTACGCGCAGAACGCCATCTCGCTCCTCACCGGCGTGAACGTCGTGGAGGTGGACCGGACAGCCCGCCGCGTCTGGCTGGAAGACGAGCGCAGCGTCGGCTATCAAACACTCGTGTTTGCGACCGGAGCCCGCCCCCGGCGCCTTCCGGTGTCCGGAGCCGATCTCGAAGGGGTTTTCACGCTGCGATCGGCCAAGGATGCCCAAATCCTGCGACGGCACCTGGTGGAAGGCTCGCGGCTCGTGATTGTCGGCGCGGGATACATCGGTCTCGAAGTGGCCGCGACCGCGTGCAAGCTCGGGGTTGATGTCTTGATCCTTGAGGCTGCGCCGCGCGTGTTGAGCCGGGTCGCGTCCGAGCCTGTCGCCGAGTGGGTAATGGCTCGCCACCGGAAGGAGGGCGTTGATCTCCGGCCAGGCACCACCGTCACGCGCATCAGCGGTACGGACGGCCGCGTCCAGGCCGTTGAGCTTTCCAGCGGCGAAACCCGTGCGGCCGACGCTGTGCTGGTTGGGATCGGTGTCTCACCTGCCACCGAAGTTGCAGGCTCTGCCGGCATCGCCACGGGAGAGGGCATAATTGTCGACTCCGCCTGCCGGACGGATACCGCGGACATTTTCGCGATCGGGGACTGCGCGCGGTTTCCATGCCGATGGACGGGCGAGGACCGGCGGATTGAGTCGATCCAGAACGCGCAGGATCAGGCCCGGACGGTGGCCGCCGCAATCGCGGGCGACGCAGATGCGCGTTACGAAGCTCTACCTTGGTTCTGGTCAGACCAGTTCAAAGACAAACTGCAAAGCGCTGGAATAGCCTCGCCTGAAGACGAGTTGTTTATAGAAGGCGATCCCGAAGCCGGCAGCTTCACCGTCCTTCACCGGCGCGGCGGCCGCATCGTTGCGTCTGAATCCGTCAACGATCCGCGAGGGCATATGCGCTCACGGCAGCTGATCAAGGACGCGAACATGGGCTGACATCGCTCACAACCGCCAACGAGCCCTCGGCCACGCATAGTAGATGCATCTCGGTGGCAGCCGGTGTTTTCCTGCTGATCGCGGTCGCGCGTCTTGATGGGTCCGTTAAGAGCGACTTTCGTCGTGACTGAACCAAAACATCGCTTTCACTATCTGATTTTATGCGCATTTTTATCCGGAGGTTCCCACTTTCCGAAATACGCTTTAAGGTGCCGCCCCAGCGCCGTTGCTGCGCGGATCGTTAGTGCATTTTTGAGCAAACTTGGAATCCGGTTTTGCGTGAGGAGCCAACGGCGGGCGCCAAGCGAGCAAACTGCGACCAAACAATAAGTTAGAGCCTGTTCTGCGGTCTGGATTTTATTGATCAGGCTCTAGCGACTTCATGTATGCCGCCAGGGTGGTGGATCGTCGGGCATTCCTGCTGATGACGTTTTAGGAAAGCTACGGGCGCTTACCGCGCAGCGTCGCCGTCATCTCGGCGATGATCGAAACGGCGATCTCCGCCGGGC
>CAYVFK010000063.1:0-9260 GCA_964450925.1 uncultured Hyphomicrobiaceae bacterium
GGTCAGCGCCTGGCTCTGGTCGCGCCCCGTGAACAGCGCGAAGCGTTCCGGCGCGCGGCTGCGCGTCTCGGCCATCCATTTGGTGGCCAGTTCCAGCGCTTCGTCCCAGGAAATTTCCTTGAACGTCCCGGAGCCGCGCTCGCCCACGCGCAGCATAGGCGCACGAAGCCTGGCGGGTGAATAATGCTGCATGATCCCGGCCGAGCCCTTGCCGCAGAGCACGCCCTTGTTGACCGGGTGGTCGCGGTTGCCCTCGATGTAGCGGACCGTGCCGTCCTTCAGGTAAACTTTAATCCCGCAGCGGCACGCGCACATGTAACAGGTCGAGGTCTTGATCTCGTCAGCGACCTTGAATGAGGTGGGGACGATAGGCTCACCCATGGGGGATGGACCTTTCCTGATGTCGGTGTTGCGGATTCGTCGGCCAGCGGAAGAGCACCGGATTGAGGCCGGGAGGCGATGAAACAGGTTTCATGCATAGTGCCATATTTTAGCGTCACATGGCAAACCTGCGCGCACGGCCGCGTTGACGCGGGAAGCGGCCAGAGATGCCCGAGGAACCACGGCATTGCCGCGTGGATCGCTCACCCCGCCAAGCTTGGCGTAAGCGCAAGACAACTGGCATGCGTTGGGGCATGATTGTATGGCTGATATGCATCTCGACACGAGTGGGCTGACCTGCCCCTTGCCGATCTTGAAGGCAAAGAAGGCGATCAAGCGCGTGCGGGCAGGCGGAACGCTGGAAGTGATCGCGACGGATCCGGGGGCGGTTGAAGATTTCGAGACGTTTTGCCGCGTCGGCGGGCACGTGCTTGTGGAGTCGAGCGAGCACGATGGCGTGTTCCGGTTCCTGATCAAACACCGCGGCTGACCCGTGCGGGGCTCGCGCGAAAACCGGCATCCACTTTTCGGATCGCGCTTGGTCTGACGCGCGATTGGCCCGAAAACCGGCATCCACTTTTCGGATCGCGCGTCAGCTCTTGCGGAATGCCGCCGATGCTGCCAATCCCGCCGCAATCGCTATGAGAACGCCGGCGATGCCGTAGATGAGGGAGTTCTCATAGGCCAGATTGAAGATGAATTTCTCCAGGCCCTGCTTCTCGATCTTCAGTTCGGTTTCGTGAGTGTCCAGCAGCTCACCGTTGCGTAGCAGAAAAATTTCCACATCGTAGACGCCAACTGGCACGTTGGCCGGGAGCGACACGGTCGCGCGGAACAGGCTGCGGCTGATGAATGCCACCGCGAAGTCGCGCTGCTGATAGAGGTTCTGGCTTTCCTTGATCCGCACCAACGCCTTGCGGAACGCTTCGGTGTCTTCTTTCGAAGGCGCAGCCTGGTCATCAGCAAGCGTAAAGCGCAGATGCTGGAACCCGATCCGGTGCTCGTCCAGAAGTTCCGGCGGAGCGATCTCGTCTAGAGGCCGTGTGGACAGCACCGCATAATACTGCGGGACGTTCGTGAACACATTCGCCGCCTGGTTGACCCAAATGCCGAGCACCCGGTCCTTCTGGCGCACGACGGTTGGCTCGTCCGGGCCGCGGATCACCACGGCAATGTCATAGAGGTTTTCTTCTGCGGAGCGTTGCTGGCTATGATCGACCGCGCCGAATACGACGACCTGAATGCCAGAAAAATCCGACTCGATGCCGATCTGACGCGAGGAAACGTCCGCCTCGACCTGCTCGCGGAAGCCGCCAGGCTGTGCTGTCGCCGTGCCCGCCAGCGCTATCAGGCCGGCAAGCGCGATAAGGCAGAGCCGCGCCATCAGTGCCCCCCTCCAAGTACGGGTCCGATCGTATATAGCTCAGCCGGCTCAAGCACCAGCGAGAAGAACAGCCGCACCGCGACGCCCAGCACCAGCAGCGCCAGCAGCGCGCGGAGCTGGTCGCCTCTAAGCTTTTGGCCGGCCACCACGCCGAACTGCGCGCCGATCACCCCGCCAATCATCAAGAGTAGCGCGAGCATGATATCGACGGTCTGGTTCGTGGTCGCATGCAGGATCGTCGCGAAGCCCGTCACGAAGATGATCTGGAACAGCGAAGTACCGATCACGACGTTGGTCGGCATCCGCAACAGATAGATCATCGCCGGGACCATGATGAAGCCGCCGCCCACGCCCATGATGGATGCGAGCAAGCCGACGAGGACGCCCAGCAGGACTGGAGGTATTGCGCTGATGTAGAGCTTTGAGCGCTGGAAGCGCATTTTGAAGGGCAGGCCGTGTATCCAGCCATGCTGGCCGGGGCGCCGCCGCGGAGCCGGCTTGCCTGAGCGTGCTTTGCGCAGCGCATTGAGGCTCTCGATCAGCATCAGGATACCGACCGCGCCGAGGAAGATAACGTACAGCAGCGCGATAATCAGCTCGATCTGGCCGCTCTCGCGCAGTATTTTCACGAGCCATACGCCAATGACCGTGCCAACGCCGCCGCCTGTCAGCAGCACGGTTCCCATCTTGATGTCGACATTGTTGCGCCGCCACTGCGCGAGCGCCCCGGAGACCGATGAGGCAACGATCTGGTTGGCCTCGGTGGCTACAGCGACGGCAGCCGGTACGCCGGAGAAAATCAGCAGCGGAGTCATGAGGAAGCCGCCGCCCACGCCGAACATACCGGATAGAAAACCCACAGCCGCGCCCATCCCGATGATGGTCAGCATGTTCACTGACAGTTCGGCAATCGGCAGATAGATTTGAAACATATCGTGCTGTGATGCGGTGTGAGCGGTCTTAAGATTGCTGTTGGCAGCTCTGCAGCATGTATCTGGGCATCGTAACGCCCGCGCCGCACTCGCAGCCCTTGGTATTAACTGGCCCTAGGTATTAGGCGTGTGATCCTGCGACGCAACTTGAAAAAATGAAAAACTGTTCATAACGGCAGTCGAGGTGAGCATCAGGAGATAGGCTCACGCCGGCCCGGGCAGATTTTCGCCATGCTGAGACTGTACCCACCGGCGGGTAATGAGAATGCGCGACCATTGTTAATGGTCCTGAAACAAAACAAATTCTGGTTGGAGAAAAGCAAGATGAGAATGATGCAAGCGATGCTGGCGGTCTGTCTGACCGCATTGGCTTTCGCACCAACAGATGCGCTTGCGCGCGATGGCCGCGTTGAGGTTGGTTCGCTAACCTGCCGGATTGACGGCGGCGCGAGCTTCGTGTTCGGCTCGTCGCGAAACCTGCGCTGTGAGTTTGAATCGGCGCGCGGCGGAGCGCCGGAGTTTTATGAAGGTGAGATCGAGCGATTTGGACTTGATCTCGGCGTGACCGGAGAGACGGTACTGGGTTGGGCTGTTCTTGCGCCCAGCCGTGGCTTGCCAGATTACGCGCTTGCAGGGACCTATTCGGGCGTTTCGGCAGACGCGTCATTTGGCCTGGGCGGTGGCGCGAAGGTGCTGGTCGGCGGCTCGAACGATACGATTTCGCTGCAGCCGCTGAGCCTGCAGGGGCAGTCTGGCGTCAATGTTGCGCTCACCGTGGCGCAACTGCGGTTGCGTCCCGCGCGCTGATCCGTGCGGCCGAACTGCGGCTGAGCTGCGGGAAAACGACGGATGAGGTCATGACAAAACTGCGGATCGGCGTCATCGGTGCGTCGGGCTACACAGGCGCCGATCTCATACGTTTGGCCGCCGCGCACCCGAACATCGAGATCGGACCCTTGGCGGCCGGGGCACATGCCGGACAGCCGCTAGGGGACGTGTTCCCACATCTGGGGCGCGTCGATGCGCCGGTGCTGACGCGCGCTGAGGACACCGACTGGCGCGGCTGCGACGCCGTGTTCAGCGGTTTGCCCCACGGCGCCGCGCAGGACATCATCAAGGCGTTGCCCAGCGATCTGCGGGTTATCGACATGTCCGCGGATTTCCGGCTGCGCGATCCGGGCATCTACGCCGAGTGGTACGGACGCGCGCATGATGCGCAGGAGCTGCTGTCCGGGGCGGTTTACGGGTTGAGCGAGTTTTATGCGGCCGACATCGCCCAGGCGCGGCTGGTGGCGTGTCCAGGTTGCTATCCGACGGCGGTGCTGTTGGCACTGCTGCCGCTTATCCATGATGGCCTCATAGACGCCGACGACCTGATCATAGACGCGAAGTCCGGCATATCCGGCGCGGGCCGGTCGCTTAAGCAGAACACGCTGTTTGCAGAAGCGGGCGAGGGGCTATCGCCCTATGCCATCAGTGCGCATCGCCACGGGCCGGAGATCGACCAGGAGATCAGCCGCGCCGCCGGGCGCAGCGTAGTCGTGAGCTTCACGCCGCATCTGGTGCCGATGAGCCGGGGCGAATTGGTGACGTGCCATGTGCGGCTTGGCGCGGGCGTCAGCGCGGCGGATCTGCGCGCGAGCCTTGATGCGCGCTATCGCGATGCCGCCTTCGCGCATTTGCTGCCAGCAGGGCGTGCGCCCGCCACGCAGCATGTGCGCGGCTCAAACCATTTCATCGTCAACGTTTTTGCCGACCGTCTAGCGGGCCGCGCGATCGTCATCGGCGCGCTCGATAATCTGGTGAAGGGTTCAGCCGGCCAGGCGCTGCAGAACTTCAACCTGATGTTTGGCCTGTCCGAAACCACCGGGCTTGAGCAACAGCCGTTATTCCCATGAGAAAAAGCGGCGCAAAATGCGCCGCCTTCTGTCGTTCACCAGCGAATGATCGCTCAGGTGGTGCCCCCGGGGATCAAAACCGTGTCGATGACGTGGATCACGCCATTCGAGGTTTCGATATCGGCCTTGGTGACCTTGGCACCGCCAACCATCACACCGTCGGTCGCGTCGATGCTGAGCTTGGTGCCTTCAACGGTGTCCGCTTGCAACTGCTTACCCTTGATGTCGCCAGCCATGACCTTTCCCGGCACGACGTGATAGGTCAGGATCGAGGTCAGCTTGGCTTTGTTCTCGGGCTTCAAGAGGTCTTCGACGGTACCCTGCGGCAACTTCTTGAAGGCTGCATCGGTCGGGGCGAACACGGTGAATGGGCCTTCACCCTTCAAAGTCGTGACGAGACCCGCCTGATCCAGCGCCTTGACGAGCGTCGCGAAGTTGCCAGCGCCCTGGGCGGTGTCGACGATGTCTTTTTTTGCCATTGTTCCGGCATGTGCGGCTGGGACCATGATGAAAGCCATCACAATGGCAAGCGCGATACTGCGTAGAAACGGCATCAATTGTTCCTCCATCGCTTCAAGTGTCTATCCTTTCACCACACTATCAATACGACGAAGGAGTGTCGCCGCTATTCGCGTTCCCTTGGTGAAACGCTGCCAACATTGTAAAACAAACGTAATTTATTGAGCCAAAATGTTCATTTGTTGGGGTAATTGTTCCCACTCTGGGTGGTTTCGCGCGAATTCGCTCAAAAAAAAAGGCGGCGCCAGATAGCGCCGCCTCTAGCGTTTAACGTGCTCGCAGCTTAGCTGGTGGAGCCTGGCAGCACGACTTCGTCAATGACGTGGATCACGCCGTTGGACGCAGCCACATCCGGCATGGTGACGGTCGCGCCGTCCACGGTCACACCATCCGTGCCGTCGACAGAGAGCTTGCTGCCTTCAACAGTCTCGACTTCAAGCTGCTTGCCCTGCACGTCGCTGGCCATGACCCGACCCGGAATGACGTGATAGGTCAGGATCGAAACGAGCTGATCCTTGTTCTCGGGCTTGAGCAGGTTCTCAACCGTGCCATCGGGCAGCTTGGCGAAAGCATCGTCGGTCGGCGCGAAGACGGTGAACGGACCTTCGCCCTTCAGTGTTTCGACCAGGCCAGCGGCGTCCAGAGCGGCGACCAGCGTGGTGAACTCACCAACGGACTTGGCAGTCTCGACAATGTCCTTCTTGGCCATTGTGCTGCCAGCGAAAGCGGCCGGGGTTGCCACGAAGACCAGGGCCATGGCCACCGCGATGCTACGTAGAATCGACATAAGCTCCTCCTGAGTGTGGACAAGTGAATGATTTCGTCATCGCCACAGTTCTGCCTTCATTGTGTTCGCATTGCGATTCACATGAACGAAATGTAATGAAAGCCGTATCTCGAAGCGACACGACTGTGCGATGATGATACACCTACGGCGTTCCTCTTGGATGAGATCACGCACGCGTGTGCGAAATACCAGTTTCGGCGATCACAGAATCGTGAGTTCGCCCCTGGCTAGGCCTGCTAGCCCGCGACATGTGGCGCAATAAGCGATGGACAAATGATCTGCAGGTGGCTAGTCGGCGTAGTCGGTGAACTTCAACTTGATCCCCCGTGAGTGTGAATGAGTTATCCCCCATTGCGGATCGGCGTGCTCGGCGCGGGCGTGTCAGGGCTGAGCGCTGCTTGGCTGCTGGCCAAACGCCATCGCGTGACGCTGTTCGAACGTGAGAGCCGCCCGGGTGGGCACTGCAATACCTTGACCGTCGAAGCGCCAGAGGGCCCGCGCAACATCGACACTGGCTTCATCGTCTACAACACTCGAAGCTATCCAAACCTGATGTCGTGGTTCGACCATCTCGGCGTCGAATGGGCGCCCACCAGCATGTCCTTCGCGGTTTCGCTGGACCAGGCGCGGATCGAATATTCCAGCAACGCCCCGCTCGGCCTTCTCGGCGCCAAGCGGAACCTGTTCCGCGCTTCCCACTGGCGAATGCTACGCGATGTCACCCGGTTTTTCCGCACCGCCCAAAAGGATTTGGCGCAGCAGTCGCTCGGCAACGTCGCTCTGGGGGAGTACTTGAGCGCGCGCGGCTTTGGGCGCGGCTTTGTCGATCATCACATTCTTCCGATGGCCTGCGCGATCTGGTCTACACCTGAAGAGCATGTGCTCGATTTCCCAGCGGCTGCTTTCATCCGGTTCTTTGCTAATCATGGATTGCTTCAGGCATTCGGGCGGCCGGAATGGCGCACTGTGGAAGGCGGAAGCCGGACCTATGTCGATCGCGTTTTGGCGGAGTTCCAGGGCGAGTTGAAGCTCGGCGCAGCTGTTCAGCGAATAGCGCGAACCGAAGATGGCGTGCATGTGGAGGACGCTCAGGGCGGGCGGCACCAGTTTGACCATGTCGTCATTGCCGCACATGCCGATGACGCGCTTGCCATGCTATCCGACGCAGATGGCGAGGAACGCCGGTTGCTTGGTGCCTTCCAATACGCCGACAATGCCGCCGTGCTGCATACCGATCGGGCGATGATGCCGCGTCGCCGCCGGTTGTGGGCAAGCTGGAATTATATCGCTGTGAGGGGCCAGGGCGGACAGCGCCTTTGCGTCAGTTACTGGATGAACAGCTTGCAGCCGCTGCGTACAAAGCAGGATTACTTTGTCACGTTGAACCCGATAGATGCGATTGCTGATTCGGACATGCTAGCGACAATCGCGTATAAGCACCCCATGTTCAATGCAGCGGCGATGGCCGCGCAACGCGAACTCTGGTCGCTTCAGGGACGTCGGCGCACCTGGTTCTGTGGCAGTTATTTCGGCTATGGTTTCCATGAGGACGGTCTGCAGAGCGGATTGGCCGTGGCTGAGCAACTTGGTAATGTGCGCCGGCCCTGGCAGCTCGAAAATCCCTCGGATCGTCTGAGCCTGCCGTGGAAGGATGAACAAGTCGCATGAACACGATGCAAGCTGCGGTTTATCGCGGAGAAGTGGTGCATGAGCGGCAGCGGCCCAAGCGCCACAAGCTGCGCTACCGCGTGTTCTCGCTGCTGGTTGACCTTGACCATGTCGCCGAGCTCGGACGGCGTCTTTGGCTGTTCTCGCACAACCGCTTCAACTTGTTCAGCTTCCACGACCGCGACCACGGTCCCGGCGACGGGCGTGATCTCGCAGCCCATATCCGTTCGCTGCTGGGGCAAGCTGGCCTGAGCGCGTTCGGCGCGCGGATCCTGCTATTGAGCTATCCGCGCATGCTGGGCTATGTCTTTAACCCGCTTAGCGTGTATTTCTGCTTCGATGAAGGTGGCCGGCTGGGCGCCATCGGTTATGAGGTGAATAACACGTTCCATGAGCGCAAGACGTATCTGCTTGCGGTCGAGGGAGAAGAGGGACCTAGTCTTTATCACAAATGCGCCAAGAGCTTCTGCGTTTCGCCGTTCAATACCGCGCGCGGCACCTACAGTTTTCACATTCATCCGCCAGAAGAGCGTGTCGCGATTGGGGTGGCGGTGCGTGATGACACGGGGCCGTTGATGCGGGCGCATTTTACAGGATCGCACGAGCCGCTCAGCGACCGGGTGCTGGCAAAACTCGCAATCCGCTATCCGCTGATGACGACAAGAGTGATAGGTGCCATTCACCTCGAAGCGCTACGGCTGTGGTGGAAAGGCGTGCCGTTGGTCAAGCGGCAAGTCGCGCCAGGTTATTCTGTTGATTTCGTTGCCTCGACCGCTTCGCGCGCAGAACCGTTACTGTTTGAAGATGCCGCACAACCGTCATAACACCGGGCCTTCCGGCGAAACGCTACGCGCGCGCCTGATCTTTGCAGGTTGCGAGCGCGCGCTGAAAAACCTCCGGCGGGGTAGTGCTGAACTGATTTTACCATGCGGTAGCCGGCGCGTGTTCAAGGGCCCGGACGAAGGCGCTCACGCGACATTGCGCTTGCACAATTTCGGTGTGTTCTGGAAGTCGCTGCGCCGCGGCACGGTAGGCTTTGGCGAAAGCTATATCGACGGCGACTTCGAGACTCCGGATCTGGCGGATCTGTTCCGCTTCTTCCTCGATAACAAGCCGGACCTGACCGAGGCTGGGCGCGGCTGGTTCAAGGTGCGCCGCCGCGACAAGCGCTTTCACAAGCGCCGGCAAAACAGCGTCGCGGGCGCCAAGCGCAACATCGTCGATCACTACGACCTCGGGAACGACTTCTACGCCCAGTGGCTCGATGAGACGATGACCTATTCCAGCGCCTACTTTACCGGGCCGGACCAGGCGCTGGCAGACGCGCAGCGCGTGAAATACGACAAGGTGCTGGAGGCGCTCGGCGACAGTGCGGAAGGGCGCATTCTGGAAATCGGCTGCGGCTGGGGTGGTTTTGCCGAGCGCGCTGGGCGGCGCGGCGCGCAGGTGGATGGCATCACCATTTCCGATGCCCAGCTCGCCTATGCGCGCCGGCGCATCGACGCGGCGGGTCTGTCGAACATCTGCCGAATAGAGCACCGGGATTATCGTCACACCGCCGGGCAGTATGACGGTCTTGTCTCGATCGAGATGATCGAGGCGGTGGGCGAAGAGCACTGGCCGCGGTATTTCCGGACAGTTTATGAGCGCCTGCGCCGCGGTGGCCATGCTGTGCTGCAATGCATTACGAT
>CAYVFK010000064.1:0-9249 GCA_964450925.1 uncultured Hyphomicrobiaceae bacterium
CGCCGGGGCGCCGCAGCAGCAATCGATCGTCACCGTCGCGTTTGATCGATATTCCGTAATATGTAGGCTCGACGAGAAAAACGCCGCCACCCGCATCAATGAGCGTCTTCGCGCGGCCAAGGAAGCGCGCCTGAAGCCCGGCGTCCGTGCTTATGATCTCGACGAAATCGCGGCCTTCATCTGCGACGTAAAGGCCCAACATAAGCCCGCCGCGCGCTGGCGGAAGCGGCGCCACGTCCACTCCAGATGCGGCTGAGAGCAGCGTGCGGGCGGCCGCACCTGCGGCGATGGCATCGGAGTTCGCAAGGACGCAGGCCGTCATGCGGCGGCTGCGAAGCGTCGCGACATAGGTGGAGCAACCAGCGAGCGCTCCCGCATGATACGTAAAGTCGCCTGAGTGCGCGTCCCGGAAGCGGCCCATACCATGTTCCGGAAGGTCGCCATTCGGTAATTGCGCCAACTGCTCCATCCGGCGGGCGTCCTCCGCACCGGCTGCAGTGGTGAGCCTGTCTTCCCATCGCGCGAGGTCAGATACCGTTGAGACCACCCCGCCCTGTCCAGCGAGCGGGATTCCGGACAGCGCGGCCACCGGCACGGCTGTTTCCGGATGAGCTGCATATGGAGCAGCTCTATGTGGGATGACCGCCGCGTCAGACTTCTCGAGACTAGTGTCCTCGAGGCCGGCCGGTTCAAACACGCGTGCTCTCAGGATGTCTTCGAGCGGGGCGTCCAGCGCCCGCTCCAGCACCCAGCCCGCGAGAAGGAATCCGGTGTTGGAGTATCGAAATCGAGCGCCCGGCTCGAACATGGGGGCTTTGAATCGGGCGATCGCGTCGAACAAATCCCCCTCTGTATACGGATGATATCGACCTCCACCGCCAAGCGTCAGAACCTCGTAAAAGTCGGGGATACCAGCGACAGATCGCATGACGCTTTCGAGTGGCGCCGCCGCGAGCCAGTCGCTCAACCCAGGAAGCCAGCGGCCGATAGGCGTGTCGAGCCCGACATGTCCGTCACGCTCGGCGCTAAGCACCGCGGCTACTGTGAACTGCTTGCTTAGACTGGCGATGCGAAAGCGCGTAGTCGGCGTAACCGGAACGTTGTGCTCAAGATGAGCGCAGCCGCCGGCCGTTAGGAAAATCGGCTCACCATTGGCGAATACGCCTGCTGCCGCTCCTGGTCGGTCGGTGCGAAAATCCAGGGTCGAGGCGGCTGCAGCTTCAAGCGCCGTGCTCATGACGTCTCGCCGCGCCGATTCGACGTCGACATTGCGCGCCGAACCACGTCATGCGGAAGCGCATGAACCGTTCGGCCAGCCGCGCCGGTCATTGTCCGCGCGGTCACAAGCGCGTTAACAATCGCTTCTTCCGTAGCCTGAATGGCTGCTGTGAAGAGGGGGTTGATATGGAGATCCGAGAGGAAACGGGCTGTCTCGTGGCTGCGCGCGCCTGGAGCAAGTTGGTGCGCTGTTGAAAACGCAAGCATGAAGTCGCCTGACCCAGTTCCGGCAATAGAACCGGTGCGGGCGAGCCCGAGCGCGCCACGTCGCGCGACACGCTTTAGCTGGTGCGGGGAAAGCGGAGCGTTTGTTGCGATCAGGATGACGATCGAACCGGAGCCGGCGCCGTCCGCTTCTGATCGCACATCATGATCAGGCATCAGGCCGCGAACGAGCCGGCCAATCGGTGCTCCGGCGATGGTCAGAGCGTCTCGCTCGCCATGATTGGCTTGCACAAGCGCAGACAAGACATATCGCTCGCCTGCGGCCTCTACGAGACGTGACGCGGTGCCGATCCCGCCCTTGAACTGGTAACACATCATACCCGTGCCGCCGCCCACTGCGCCTTCCTCAACCGGTGCGCCGGTCGCTGCGTCGAGCGCGGCCGCGACATGGTCTGGGCGCACATGAAAACCGCCGACATCGTTCAGAGCGCCGTCCCAGGTCTCGGCGACCACAGGCAAGGAGCGCGCGGAAAGCGCCGTTTCACCGAAATGGGATAGGCTCCACCGCAGCACGCCCTCGTGCGCCGCCCCAACGCCGTAAGTGTTTGTCAGGACAATAGGCCCGGCTAGTATCCCGACTTCCTCAATCAGGTGCCAGCCGGTGAATTCACCAGCGCCGTTCAGCACAAATCCACCCGCGAAGAGTGCGAAACCCGCTTCTAGAGCGGCTGGAATAACGCCCGTCACCCCAGTTCGCGCCACCCCCCCGGCGTCCGCGCCGCTCGCATCATCATTTCGCAGTGTCAAATGGCCGACGCGCACGCCAGGCACGTCGGTAAACGTGTTCGTCGGGCCTGCCACACCGTCGAACGGCACGCCTAGATCACGCGCACGCAGAACTCTTGTCAGCGATCCACTCATTGCATTCGTTCGCAAGACCTCTTCGGCAAGCCGATCTAGATGTTTGCCCGAATTGACAGATATGTCAAAACCTGTGAGCATCTTTTTTTGGTGGTGAAGGCCATAACGCCGCAAGCGCCTCGCCACTCCAAAAGGAACATTAGGGGAGAATGCGCCGTGCCGGAAGAAAACGCCAGAGAGATGGTCAAGGTTCGTGAGACGCTCCAGGCCCTGATTGAGAGCAATGAAGAGTTCGTCAGCGACTGGCTAACCATCCGGCAAGATGAGGTGGCCGACTTTGCCCGGATCACGCGCGATGAAGACCCAATGCACAACGACCCGAAATGGGCGCGGGAGCACAGTCCTTACGGTGGCCCGATCGCGTTTGGATTTCAGGTTCTCGCGCTGCTGACACACTTCAACTACCAGATCCTGCCTCGGCCCGACGGTGTCGCGTTCGCTCTGAATTATGGCTTGGAGCGAGTGCGGTTCATCGAGCCCGTGCCGGTCGGCGCGCGGCTGCGCAATCGGATGGGCCTCACAAAAGTGGAAGCGACAACGAAAGGCTTGAGGGTCCACACCAGTAATACGATCGAGATGGAAGGCGCCAGCCGCCCGGCCTGCACTGCCGAGTGGATCGGCATTCTGATCGGCCACGATGAAGTCGCGCTACACTCCGTGGCTTCCTAACGTACCGGACCTCGTGCAATGACTCAGGTGCCTCAATCCTTGTATGATGCCGTGGTACGACATGCGGTCGACAGAAGCGGCGCACAAGCGCTCGTTTTTGGCGATGAGGTGTGGACCTACGGCGAGCTTATAAAAGACGTTGAGCGCTGCGCTGCGTGTCTAACAGAACGAGGCGTACGCCGTGGTGATCGCGTTGCGATGGCGAGCACGCCGCGGCCGGAGTTCCTCATAACCCTGCTGGCGAGCTTACGACTTGGAGCGATCTGGGTCGGCTTGAACCCCAAATACAAGGCCGGCGAATTCGCCCACATCCTGAAAGACAGCTCACCTCGTCTGGTCGTCTCGATCAACCGCCACCCCGACGGGGATCCTGTCTCGGAGCGTGTGGCGGACGCCATCGGTCGGACGCAGAAGACCACACCGTTGCTGCAGATCGGCGCCGGAGCGGACCAAGACGACGACTGGGCTGTTTGCATCTCCTCCACCACGGCGGCGACGCCGGACGACGCCGGGCGCGTGGCGCGCGATCCGGCGGTGCTGGTCTACACCTCGGGCTCCACCGGGACGCCCAAGGGCGCAGTGCTGGCGCATGACGCGTTCACCCATTGCGGCAGAGTTCTAGCCGTGGCCGACATCGCCGGGATCGGCTTGCTCGATCATCCGCGGATGATCTGCAATCTGCCGATCAACCACGTTGGAAGCCTAACTGACACCATCGGCGCGGTCCTCATCGCGGGCGGAACCGTCATTCTTGAGGAGCGATTCGAGCCTCATCGTATCGGCGCGCTGGTGCGAGAACATCAGGCCACCTTGCTGTGCGGGGTGCCGCTCATGTTGCAGGCGATCCTTGCCTCTGGCGAAACGCACGTCTCGGACTTCGCATCGATCAAAGCGGTCGGCTGGGGCGGCGCAGCGTTGCCGGCGCCTGTGCTGGACGCGTACGCGGGGCTTGGAGTGTCGCTTTTCACCACTTACGGCCTGACTGAAGGCGGGTCGATATCCACGGTCACACGCATCGGCGACAGCCGAGATCGACTGCTGCACTCAGTCGGTGCGGTGACGCCGGATCAAGAGCTGCGCATTGTCGACGCGCGTGGCGATCAGGTGCCTTCCGGTGAGCCGGGCGAGGTGCAGATCCGCGGCGCCGGCGTCATGCTTGAGTACTTCAATAATCCGGCAGCCACTGCCGAGGCCTTCACCGCCGATGGATGGCTTCGCACCGGAGATGTAGGCCGCGTGGATTCCTCAGGATACCTCACGCTGAGCGGTAGGATGAGCGAGATGTTCAAATCCGGAGGATACAACGTCTACCCGCGCGAGATCGAAGCGGTGCTCGAAGACCATCCGGCAGTAGCCGCCGCCGCCGTCGTCGGCGCGCCCCACCCGGATTACACAGAAGCGGGAGTGGCGTTCATCGTGCCCAGCTCCAGCGGCTTCGACGAAGCTGAGCTGAAAGCGCACTGCCAGGATCGCTTGGCGAACTATAAGTCGCCGAAATGCTTCATCCAGCTTGATGATCCGCCGCTGCTTCCGATTGGGAAGATCGATAAGAAGGCGCTGAAGCTCAGAGCGGTGGACATCTTTGCAGGCTCGCCGACATGAGCGTCACCGGCATCCCCAGCACCGCCGGAGGCGCGGCCCTGCAGGCTCAACGCGCCTCCAGTTGGAGGTTGGCGCTATTCGTTGCTCCGTTGGCGGTGATTGATCTGGCGCTTTGGGCTTCTGGCTACATCATCCCGACCTTCTATGCGCGCACGACCGGGCTCTCACTCGAACTGATCGGCATTGTAATTCTCTCATCGCGTCTGATCGACGCCGTCACTGATCCGATGATGGGCTATCTGGCGGACCGGACGGAGACCCGATGGGGTCGGCGTAAGCACTGGCTCGTCCTGGGCGCGCCGGTGTTCATGCTCGGAATATTCATGTTGCTCACACCATCGGAGACTTCCGGCATTGGTTACTTCGCAGCCGCCTGGATTGTCATGTATCTCGGCTACACCATAGTCGGAGTTCCGCATTCTTCATGGATGATGGAACTGTCACGAGACTATGACGGGCGTCAGAGAGTCGCAACGTTCCGGGCCGTGGCAAGCTTCAGCGGGTCGCTCGTCTTCATGTTGATGCCTCTGGTGCTTTCGCGCTGGACCGGTACGACCGCGTTCACAGCGCAGGTCTTGGAGGTAATAGCCTGGACGATCATTGTCGCTTTCGCGCTAATCGTACCGCTGGTGTTGATCTTCGTGCCGCGCGAACAGCGTCTTAATCCACGGCGCATCGAGCTGCGCGCATTGCCGACGATGTTCACTCGTAACAAACCCTATCGGATCTTCATCGCCGCCTATCTCTGCTGGGGGCTCGGCGCGGGGGTTTGGGCGCAGACGACATATCTCTATGTCGACAGCTACCTTGGCATCCCGGAGATGTTCCCGTTTCTGCTCGCTGGGACGTTCATAGTCCGTCTCGTGTCGCTGCCGTTCTGGTCGTGGTTGGTCAAGCGCACCGAGAAGAAGACGATCTGGTTCACTGGCGTGCTAGGACTCGCCTCGACCTTCCCGCTTATCGCATTTGTAGCGCCGGGAGACTCCGCTTTCCTTCCACTGCTCGTATTGTCGATGGTGATCGGCCTGTTCGACGCCGCGGTGATGATGCTGCCTTTTTCGATGATTGGCGATATCGCGGACTACGATACCTACAAGAACCGATATGACCGAACGGCAAGCTTTGAAGCTTTGCAATCTCTCATGACCAAAATCGTGCTAGCCGTGGGTGGCGGCGGCGGCTTCATACTTGCCGGATTATTTGGCTTCCAGGCGGGATCGGAGAACTCGGCGCTCGCAGAGACAGGCCTCAAGCTGACGGCGCTCGGCCTGCCTGCCGTTGCGTTTGTGCTTGCGGGCTTGATTATCCGCTTCCATCCACTGGACCGGGCGCGCCACGCCGAGATCATCGCCGCGCAAAGGGTGCGTCAAGCTGGCGAAGCGGCGGAACATGGGCCAGAGTTCTAACGGCTAAATCGGCGCGAGATCCCAGAACGCCGCCATCGTAAACAGGCCGATCGCACTGGCGTTCATGAGCGCGAATCCCAGCATGGATCCCACGCGCAGCCGCCTTTCGAGAACCCGCACGAAGAGCCGCCACAGGCCGAACGCCCCGAACATGGCGCCGAGCGCAATGAGTGCAGCTCCGAGCCGCCCGGGAAACGTCAGGCCCGCAAGCAGCGCGATTTCCGCGTAGGAAAGCGTTTGGACAACAGCGACGACGAGCAGGGCGGTCCCGACCACAGACGCGCAAGCCGCCAATAACGCGAGCGGCCTTAGGCCGCTGCTTTGTGCAGCCAGTTCTGCGGCCGACCTTCGGTCAATCCAGCGTGCGGCGGCGCCCGCCGAAACGACGACAAGACCAATCGCCAGCACGGCGCTAAGCCCGGCGGCCAGACCTGCAGTCCAGACCAATCGATCGGGTGCATGGGCCTGAGCAACGATCACACGTGCCGCGGCTGTGGTGTCCCAAAATCCGACCGGCGGCTCGGAAGCATGGCCGGCCTCCAGACAGGATATGTCGACGATTTCCGGTCGCGGATCATCAAAGAAACCGGTCATCACCGAGGCCGCGCAGGCCGGCAAACGCCGGGTCGAACCATGTGCTCCGCCCGCAATCGGGATCAGGCGAGAATTCACCAGTCCCTCATGGACATAGCGCGCCTGATAAAGCGGCGTGATGGGATCGAACACACCGTTCACAACCAGCGCAGGAGTGGCGCTCTGCGGCAAGGCGTATTCCGTGCGGTCTCGCGGTGTCAGGCCGGCGGCCTCACACGCCGAAATCATAGCATCGGAGCCCTCGTGGCTGTACAGCACGTCTTCCCATTCGCTCGCGCCAGGTGCCGGCAGCGCATTGTGCTCAGCTTCGAAGAAGCCGTCATTACACCGCACGGCGGCGCTGAGCCCTTCCGAGGCGTTCCCACCTGACAACGTCATTGCGTATATGGCCGCAATTGCCGCCCGCCGCGGACCGTCCGCCGACACGGCGGCCTCAGACAATCGTGAGATGGTGGTTGGAAGCGCCGGACGGCTGGCCGGATCATACGCGGCGACGAACGGCAGATAGGCTAGCGCCACCGGCGGAACCCATATGCGATCCATCCCGACAGCAGCTGGATCGGCCGCGTCGGCGATTATGGGGCGCGTCTCAAGCGCATCGAACGCCGAAAAAAGGTCCCCCCGAACCCCGGCGCACCGTCCAGACGTCTCGCAGCCGATCTCAATGTCGGCAATGAAGGTGTCGAACTTACGAACGTAATCGGCCGCATAGGCGAGATCGTTCGGAACAATCGAATCCAGCACCGCGGCGCGGACGCCGTCTGAATCGATCCGCATGACCATCTGGGCGGCGCGCGATCCGTAGGACACCCCCCATAGATTCCAACTATCTAGACCGAGCGCCAGGCGGGCGGCGCGGACATCGCGCGCGATCTCGACCGTATTGTAGGCACGCAGATCGACGCCGACGGCCGCGGCGCGTTCGAAGCACGACCGTACCCGATCCGCTTGCATGCGCTGAAACCCGGCCATGCTTCTCGGTGGAGGCTCGGATTGGGCCAGGTCTTCGAACCCTTCGCAGAACGGCGCGCTGACGCCCGTTCCGCGTTGTTCAATGAAATAAAGATCCCGCGAACGGCCTACTGGATGTCGGCGAAGAGCCCTGACATATCCAGTAACGGGAGCGCCCGGTCCGCCGGAGAGATAGATGACGGCGTCATCGCGCTTTTCGCTCGGCTGCCCCCACGCGCGGACCCTGACGACGAGGAGATCGATACTGCGTGTCTGCTCAACGTCACGGTTTTCGGGGACGCGAAGATTGAAACAAGTGATCGCCCCACGCGCATAGCGGAATTCGCCGGCGAAAGGGCAGAGCCTCTCCAGAAGCTGCGCAGGCGCATTAGCCTGAGCGTGCACCGCCGCGCACAGAATCAGCGCATTCGCGACCGCAAGGATAAGCCAGCGTAACATCTCAGCGTTGTTGCATGGCGTCGAGGCTTTCCAGAGTAGACCCATCTCGAAAACCGAGACGCCCGCGGGTCGCGACAGCGATGATTACGGCCAGAACAAGCCCAGGCGCAACCTGGGTGCCAAGGTGGAACATCAGCGGGATGATTTGGTAATCGTCATACACAACTCCTGGGTCCACTAAGCCGACGCCTAATCCCATCGAGTCGTTGCCTAAACCATGCAGCGCAATTGCAATCAGCGCGCTTCCACCAAGGCGATTGACAAAATATCCATAGATCACGCTGCCAGCCGCGCCGCCGATTACAAAGAGGACATAAAAAAGAATGAAATAGCCAGGCGCATCCCAAGCAGTGGAGATTGTGTCGAACTTGACCGGAACGTGCCATAGGCCCCACAGAGCGCCGATAAGCAGGCAAGCGGCGAGAGGCGAGGTCCGCCGCTGGAGCAGAGGCTGTGCAAATCCTCTCCAGCCGGTCTCCTCGAGCAGGCCCCCGCCATCGGTGAACATTGCTAGCAAAATAAGCCCGAGCAAAACGGTCCAAGCGATATCCGGCGGCGACCACTCATATTCCGGCCCACCCAGCGCAGGCACGATATAAAGCCTTAATGCGCCTATAGAAGCCATGATGAGCGCCTGAATACCTAGCGCCAAGAGCCAGAGTCCGAGGCCTTCTCGCCAAGTGACGCCACGCCGCCATGGCTTGTATCGGTCGAGCACCTCCAAAACGGTTCGGCTTCCGTAACTCGTTGCGGCGACGCCATAGGCGGCCAATGTCGGCGTGAAAGGTCCGAAGACCAGTAACGCCCCGGCGAACAGGCCGGCAGGATCGTGCATCACAGCACGCACACCGCTTACGATTGAGGTCGTCGGCTGCACTGGAGTGGTGAATAGAGCTTGCGCCGATAAAGCGAAGCTCGAGGTCATGAACAGCGGAAGGATCGCTACAGCGAGTAGGCAGGCTAGGGCGTAAAATCGCCAAAACGCGGACCACTCGGCCTTGTATGTCTGCATCGTGGAAATGACCTGCTTTCTTATCAGATGCAACTTTTTGACATAAATATCAGTTTTAGAAAAGCCTGAAAGTTGGAAAATCCTCATGCCTGGCGGGCACTGTCAGCGGAACTGGACTTGAGGCGGTCAATTCTGGCATGTAGCTTCTCGATACGAGCAAGAACCCGTTTCGCTATTTCAATACGTCGCCCG
>CAYVFK010000065.1:0-9248 GCA_964450925.1 uncultured Hyphomicrobiaceae bacterium
ACCTGCGACCCTCAGATTAGGAATCTGATGCTCTATCCTGCTGAGCTACGGGGCCCTTGGACAGAATTAGCATATTTCAAGCGGCAATACAGCCATCCCGATCCTTGCGTCCGCTGTGTGTTTATCACATAATGAGTAAAATAAAGGGTTGGAGTTTTGCGTATGATGGCATTATTGAAAAAAGCTGGCAGATGGTTGTTCTCGTCGATCGCGCTGGTCGCTCTTGTTCTCATCACTGATGTCGCGCGGGCCGAATGTGATCTCAAGGACGCGGGCAACGCGACGATCGTCGAGATCCTGAACACCGAATCGCTGCTGCTGGAGGACGGTCGGGCAATACGCCTTGTCGGGACGTTGAGCCCGCGCACCGGAACGCGCTGGGCGCAAGCGATGGGTCTGGAGACGAAGATCATGGCCGCCCTGGAGACGCGTCTTCTCGGCAAGGAGGTGCGGCTGCGCGTTGGATCACGTGAGCGCGATCGGTATGGCAGGCTGATGACGCATGTCTTCGTGGGTGATGGCAATGATCCCGTCTGGGTCCAGGAGGCGCTGGTCCGCGACGGCCTGGCATCGGTCTATTCGTTTTCCGATAATCGCGAGTGCGTGCGCGAGTTGCAGGCGGTGGAACGAGCTGCGCGCGAAGCAGGGGCCGGCTTCTGGGAACAGGGCGTCTTCCGGGTGCGCGACGCAACCGATCTCGATAGTCTGGATGGGCTTGCCTACAGCTTTCAGATCGTTGAAGGCCGGGTCCAGGATGTCGCCGAGAGCCGTGGCCGCATCTATCTGAATTTCGGTGAGGATTGGCGCACCGATTTCACCGCCACGGTTGCGCCTTCAGACCGCGACAGCTTCAACGGCTCGGGAGTGGAATTGCCCGACCTTGAAGGGCGCACAGTGCGCGTGCGCGGCTGGGTGGAACGCCGCAACGGGCCGATGATCGACGTGACCCATCCCGAGCAAATCGAAATGGTGACCCCTCTGGACAGCGCAGCCTTACAGGGCGATTGAACACATGGGCGGGCGGCGGCAAGACCTATCCCGCCGCCAGAACCGTCTCCTGGCGCATGTGGGCATGGGTCGCCGCAACCAGTGCCCGGAAGAGGTCGCGCTGGTGGCTGTGATACACCAGCAGCTCAGGGTGCCACTGCACGCCGATGAGGAATGGGCGATCACGATCTTCGATGCCCTGGATGATGTGCTCCTCATCATGCGCGGCGGCTGCGAGATTGCTCGCCAACCTGTCGATTGCCTGGTGGTGGATCGCATTGACGAACACCCGCGGGTGTTTGATGAGCCGCGCCAGCTTCGTGCCTGGCACCAATTCTATGCGCAGCCGCGGCATTACGGTACGGCGGTTGGTCCGCCAGAGCTTCTCGTCAATGTCGTGATGTAGCGTTCCGCCAAAGAATACGTTCAGCATCTGCGCGCCCCGGCACACGCCCATAACCGGCAACCCGAGCGGCACAGCGCGCTCCAGTGCGGCAAGCTCGAAGCGGTCGCGCTCTTCATCTATTCGCACGTCGAGCGTGAAATCCCCCTCGTAGAACCGCGCCGAGATATCGTCCCCGCCGCCGATGAGAAGCCCATCGAGGGTGTCCACAATCTCCGGCGGTTCATTTGCGCCGATCCGCTTGGGACGCGCGCCGGCCAGCCGAAGCGCGAGCGCATTCCACGCGTAGCTGAAACGCCCACGGCGCTGTGAAGTCGACACACCGATCAGCGGTCGTCTGGTTTTCTGCTCCGAAGCTGCCACCGCCTCTTCCATTGTCAGCTCGATCGCGGCAGTTCGTGGTGCACGCGACGATCTTGCCAAAAAGCGCCATCAAGGCGATATCACGTGGCGGCGTGGCATGCCAGATGAGCGCATCGCGTGAGCGTCCATCATTTATCCTGGAGGACTGAATTTGAGCGAGACCAGTGCCAAGCCGCGTTGGACCAGCAATGCCTCGCCATGGCGACGCCGGTTACGAGCGCTCGTAGATCATCCGGCCTGGGAGCGCACGATCCTCACGATCATCGTTTTCAACGCGATCACGCTCGGCCTGGAAACCAGCGACAGCGTGATGGAGCGGGTCGGGCCGCTCCTGCTCACGCTGGATACGATTTTCATCACCATTTTCGTCATCGAGATCACCGTGAGACTGATCGCGCATGGCGCACGCTTCTGGCGGGATCCGTGGAGCGTGTTCGATTTCATCGTCGTGGCGATCGCGCTTATCCCCGCGACCGAGAGCTTGTCCGGCCTGCGCGCGCTGCGGATCCTGCGTGTGCTGCGTCTTATCTCGGCGGTGCCTTCGATGCGACGGGTGGTCTCCGGGCTGTTCCGCGCGATCCCGGGCATGGGCGCGGTCGTCGCACTGCTGGCGCTGATCTTTTACGTATTCGCGGTCATGGCGACGATGCTCTACGGCGACAGTTTCCCGGAATATTTCGGGACGATCGGCGAGTCAGCCTACTCGCTGTTCCAGATCATGACGCTGGAAAGCTGGTCCCAAGGCATCGTGCGGCCGGTGCTCGAGGTGCATCCGCTCGCCTGGCTGTTCTTCATCCCGTTCATCCTGATGACCTCCTTCGCGGTGCTGAACCTGTTCATTGGCATTATCGTGGATTCCATGCAGGAGCAGGCGCGCGAGCGGCTGGAGGCGCTTCAGGGAGAAGGTATGATGGGCGCAGAGGGCCAGCGCCAGGCGATGGACGAAGATCATGACTGGCAAGCGTCTGAGTTTCGCAAGCTGATGGAAGAGTTGAAGGGCGTGCGCGCGGAGGTGGCTTCGCTGCGCGCAGAGCTGGATGCGGCGCGCGGCGGCGGCAAACCCAACAGTTGACGCGGTGACGCGGCGACTGGCGCGGCGCGCCGGAATCGGCGTAGGGTCAGGCCATGGAGCAATATCACACCCTCATGCGTCGCGCTCTCGGCGAAGGTGAGCGCATCGAGAACGATCGCACCGGTGTCGGCACGCTGAGCGTGTTCGGCCACCAGATGCGCTTCGATCTGACCGAGGGCTTCCCGCTGGTCACGACCAAGAAGCTGCACCTTAAGTCGATCATCCATGAGCTGCTATGGTTCCTGTCCGGCGACACGAACACCGGTTATCTCAAGCGCCACGGCGTGCGCATCTGGGACGAATGGGCAGACGAAAAGGGCGACCTCGGCCCGGTTTACGGACACCAGTGGCGCTCCTGGCCCGCGCGGGACGGCGGCACGATCGACCAGATCGCGGGCGTGGTCGAAGCGATCCGCACCAACCCGCATTCGCGCCGGCATGTCGTCACCGCCTGGAACCCGGCCGATCTCGACTGCATGGCGCTGCCGCCGTGTCACTGCCTGTTCCAGTTCCACGTGGCCAGCGGGCGGCTGTCCTGCCAGCTTTATCAGCGCTCTGCAGATATCTTCCTCGGCGTACCGTTCAACATCGCCTCTTACGCCCTGCTGACGATGATGGCCGCGCAGGTCACGGGCCTGCGCCCGGGCGCGTTCATCCACACGCTCGGCGATGCGCATCTGTATCTCAACCATATCGACCAGGCGCGCGAACAACTCAGCCGCACGCCGCGCCCGCTCCCGCGCATGACGCTGAACCCGGAGGTGCGCTCTCTGTTCGACTTCACCTATGACGATTTTACCCTGTCCGGCTACGCCCCCCACCCGCATATCAAGGCGGAGGTTGCTGTGTGATGGCGCAGGACGAGGCGAAGGTCGCGATGATCGTGGCCATGGATGAGAACAGCGTCATTGGGCGGGACGGCGCGCTACCATGGCGGCTGTCGTCCGATCTCAAGCTGTTCAAGCGCCTGACGATGGGCAAGCCGATGATCATGGGGCGCAAGACGTTCCAGTCGATCGGCAAGCCGCTCCAGGGCCGCGATAATATCATCGTGACGCGCAATCGCGGCTTCGAGGCGTCGGGCGCGGACGTCGCGCCGAACCCGGACGCGGCGCTCTGGCTGGCGCGTGGGTTTGCGCGTGCGCGCGGCGCTGACGAAATTATGGTGATCGGCGGGGCCGACATCTTCGCGGCGTTCCTTCCGGAGACCCAGCGGATCTATCTCACGCGGGTCCACGCGAATGTCACCGGCGACACGCATTTTCCCGCGTTGCCACCGGAGGAATGGCGCACCACGCTCAGCGAACACTACGGCGCGGGCGCGCGCGATGATTACGCGTTCACCTTTACAATCCTCGACCGCGTGGAAACCTGAAAACTACGCCGCGCCGGCCAGATTGTGCCTGCCCCCGCCAGCATTCTCCAGCGCCTCGCTCGCCGCTGCCCATATCTTTCGGTCGTCGTCCTGCGCCCGCATGTCCATCATCCAGCGCGAGATCAGCGCGCCCAGGCCAAACAGCAGCACAGCGCCGATCGCCGTCATCATGAAAAGCGTGCCGCGATCCAGCAGCAGCGAGTCTTCCGGGGCGAGCTGCCACGCCAAAGCAGCGAAAAGCGCGGGCACTGTGGAGAGCAGGCCAAAGCCGAGGGCGTTTTTCAGGCCCGGTTCGCCGCGCAGGAGCGGAAGATTGTGAGAAAGCCGCGAGACACTGCCCGTTGTCTGGTTGGCGAGGGCGACGCAGTGCGTGTTGCCCTTCGGCTTATCCTCCGGGGCAGCCCAGACGATCGTTACGACGTGCCCATTCTCTAGGGCAATGCCTGCATTGCTGAGGTTGACCTCGATCTCCGGACCTTCCGCCTGTTGGAGCATGAATTCCAGATGCTCGACTACGCGCTCGGCAACGACCACACGGCCTTTCGGCGCGATCGGTTCCTCGGAGGAATTCGCGAACGCTTGTAGCCACGAGTTCAAGTTCTTGACCGTTCCCGTCGCTGCCCAGGCCTGAAATTCAGCCATGTGGTGTTCCCCGAACGAAGCGCTGCTGCAACAGGGGCATCGTTTAACGCGTGTCTGTCAGCTCGCGGCCGCGCGTGTCGCGCAGGAACAGGCCGCCAATGACGATGCTCATGACCGCAATGATGATCGGATACCACAAGCCATAATAGATGTTGCCGGTCGCTGCCACGGCCGCCGTGCCGATCAGCGGCAACATGCCGCCAAACCATCCATTACCAATGTGATAGGGCAGTGAAACCGACGTGTAGCGGATCTGGGTGGGGAACATCTCGACGAGGAGCGCGGCGATCGGCGCATAGACCATCGCGACATAACCTATCATCACGACAACGATGAACACCGCCAGCGGCAGGTTGATATCGCTGGGGTCGGCGCGTTCCGGGAAGCCGGCTTCGCGAAGCGCCGCGATCACCGCCTCGCCGGTCATGGCGCGCTGCCAGTCATCTATGGGGATCGGCGCGCTGCCTGCCACCGTGATGGTCTGCGCTTCGCCAGGCGGCACGTCCAGGATGTCGAATGCGACCCCGCGATCGGTCAGGAAATCGCGCGCCTGATCGCAGTCGGTAAAATTCGACCACGGCCCGACAAACACATGAAGCTGGCAGGTCTCCTGATTAGCCTGGAGCGTGACATTGGCGCGTTCCTGGAAGGCTACAAGCTGGGGATTTACGGCCTGTGCCAGCATCTGGAACAGCGGAAAATACGTCATCGCTGCAAGGAGGCAGCCAGCAATAATCACCTGTTTCCGCCCGATCCGGTCAGACAGCCAGCCGAAGAACAGGAAAAGCGGCACGCTAATCAGCAGCGCCGAGATCATGATACCGTAAGCAATGAAGTAATCGACCTTCATCGTGATCTGCAGGAAGAACAGCGCATAGAATTGCCCTGTATACCAGATCACGCCCTGGCCAGCCGCGGCGCCCAGCAGCGCGAGCAAGGCGTTCTTGTTGTTCGGATACCGTAGGAAAGAATCGCGAAGCGGGTGCTTGGACGCCTGACCACGCGACTTCATGTATTGGAACAGCGGGGATTCGCTCAGGCGTAGCCGGATATAGACGGACACGATCAGCAGGACCAGCGAGAGAAGGAACGGCAGGCGCCAGCCCCATTCAGCGAAATCTGCATCATCCATCGCCAGCCGGCACAGCAGGATCACGATCAAAGAGAGCAGGAAGCCGCCGCTTGCGGTGGTCTGCAGCAGACTGGTGACGTAGCCGCGATGCTCGCTGACAGTGTGTTCCGCGACATAGGTTGCCGCGCCGCCGTATTCGCCGCCCAGAGCCAGCCCCTGCGTGATCCGCAGCGTGACCAGCAGCGCCGGGGCGAGCCAGCCGACTTGCTCGTAAGTCGGCAGCAGGCCGATTGCGAAGGTCGCCCCGCCCATAAGCAAGATGGTGACGAGAAAGACGTATTTGCGCCCGACCGTGTCGCCGAACCGGCCGAAAAGGAGCGCGCCGAAGGGGCGGACGATGAAGCCAGCCGCATATGTTGCGAAGGCTGCCAGCAAACCCGCGGTTTCGCTGCCCGGTGGGAAGAACAGAATGGCGAAAAACGGTGCGAGCGTCGCGTAGAGAAAGAAGTCGTACCATTCGAAGACTGTTCCGAGCGACGATGCGAAAGTGACTTTGCGCAACTCTCTCGGGCGGATATGGATAATATCCGGGACACCTTGGTGCCGTGTGCGGATGACCTGGACCACGGACGCCCCTCCCAGAAAATTATTGTTTTTCCAAGGCGAATTTTCGCGGCGGCCGGGATGCCGGTTAGCGTTGCATTCCAGCTTTGGAACATTGAGGCGTTGTATAGAAATAAATCAAAAATAAGGCTTTTGTGTTGGGCGCGAGGCTTTTCGCCCCGCCCCAGCAACAGTGTACTGCAACCGAGGCTTTAGCCCGGGAGCGTTTCTTCCACGGCCCGTTTTGTAGCCGTGACGACTTTGTTGATCTCCTCATGCGTGATGCACAGCGGTGGCGCGAAGCCGAGGATGTCGCCTTGCGGCATTGCCCGTGCGATGACGCCGTGGCGCGCAAGCGCTGCGGTGACACTTGGGCCGATTTTCCTGGCTGGGTCAAAAAATTGGCGGCTGGGCTTGTGTTCGACGAACTCGACCGCTGCGAGCAACCCTTCACCGCGCACCTCACCGACATGTGGGTGATCGGCCAGCGCGTTGGCCAGCTGTGCATTGAAATAGCCGCCGACTTCCCGCGCGTTCGCCACGAGCGCCATTCGGTCGATCAGCTCCAGATTGGCAACGCCGGCTGCCGCGCAAACCGGGTGCGCGGAATAGGTCCAGCCATGTCCGAAGGGACCGAACTCATCCGTACCGCGCTCCAGCGCTTCCCACACCCTATGCGAGACAATCGAGCCGGACAGCGGCGCGTAGGCCGAGGTCAGCCCTTTCGCGATGGTGATGATGTCCGGCTCCAGGCCATAATGCGCCGATCCGAACATGGAGCCGAGACGCCCAAAACCGGTCACCACCTCATCGACGATGAAAAGAATGTCGTATTTCTTCAGTATGGGCTGGATTGCTTGCCAGTAGCCCTCAGGCGGCGGCACGATCCCGCCTGTGCCGAGCATCGGCTCGCCAATGAACGCCGCGATGGTGTCGGGGCCTTCCGCAAGGATCAGCTCTTCCAGCTTCTGCGCGCAGTGTTGGCTGAATTCCGCCTCGCTCATCTCCGGCTCTGGCCGGCGCAGGTAGTACGGCGCCTCGGTGTGCAGCACTCGGTCGAGCGGCAGATCGAACTTCTTGTGAAACATCTCCAGCCCGGTCAGCGAGCCGCTCATCAGACCCGAGCCGTGATAGCCGCGCCAGCGGGAGATGATCTTCTTCTTGTCAGGCCGGCCAAGGACGTTGTTGTAATACCAAGCGAGCTTGATGTTGGTCTCGTTCGCGTCGGAACCACCAAGGCCGAAATAGACCTTTGACATGTTGGCGGGCGCGCGCTCAAGTACCATTTTCGCGAGTGTAATCGACGCTTCCGTACCATGGCCAACATAGGCGTGATAGAAGGCGAGGTCGCGCGCCTGCTGCACCATCGCCTCAGCGATTTCTTGGCGGCCATAGCCGACATTGACGCAGTAAAGCCCGGCGAATGCGTCCAGCAGCTTGTTGCCGTCGCGATCTTCGATATAGACGCCGGAGCCGCTCGACACGATCCGGTTCGCACTATCGCCGCGCGCGTGCTGCGCAAGATGCGTGGAAGGATGAAAGAAATAATCGCGGTCCCACTGGTCGAGCTGGTCATTCTTGAGCATGTGCCGTTCCTTCTTCCCCGGGAGCGCCGGTTTTGATAAAGCGGCATTTAACGCCGGATAAGCGGCGTTCCGCAACCCGCCGCCGCGCCCTCGCGGCGCGAGCCAGCAGAACCCGATGACCATGAGCGAACCCACGCTTGCGTTCTCGCGCGCCGAATACGCGACCCGCGTCGCAAAGACGCGCGCGGCGATGGAGGCACGCGGGATCGCACTGCTGATCGTCTGCGACCCGTCAAACATGGCCTGGCTGACCGGCTATGACGGCTGGTCGTTCTACACCCATCAATGCGTGCTGCTGAGCCTGGAGGGCGAGCCGGTCTGGTGGGGCCGCGCCATTGATCTGCCCGGCGCACAGCGCACCGTGACAATGGGTGACGACCACATCGTCGGCTATGACGACACCTACGTTCAGAATCCGGAAAAGCACGCGATGGAGGCGCTCGCGGCGCTGATCCATGAGCGCGGTTGGGGAAGCGTGGTGATCGGCGTGGAGATGGAGAACTACTATTTTTCCGCGGCGGCGTACCTCACGCTGCTCAAGCACCTGCCCAATGCGAGCTTTCGCGACGCGACCGCGCTCGTGAACTGGCAGCGCGCGGTGAAAAGCGCGGTTGAGATCGAATATATGCGCCGCGCGGCGCGTATCGTCGAGCGGATGCACGAGATCATCTTCGAGCGCGCTGAGCCGGGCCTCCCAAAGCACGAGCTGGTGGCGGACATCTATCATGCGGCGATCAGCGGTGCAGACGGGCATTGGGGCGACTATCCGGCCATCGTGCCGATCGTGCCATCCGGGCTGGACGCCACGGCTGCGCATCTCACCTGGGACGGCCGCCCGCTGGCTGAGGGCGAAACCACCTTTTTCGAGATCGCGGGCGTACACCGCCGCTATCACTGCCCGCAATCACGCACCCTGTTTCTTGGAGACTTGCCGCAAAAATACCGCGACGCGGAAATCGCCGTGCTCTCGGCGGTTGAAGCTGCGCTGGAGGTCGCGAAGCCTGGCAACCGCTGCGAGGATGTGGCTATGGCGTTCAACGAGACGCTCAATCGCTTCGGCTTCGTGAAGGAAAGCCGCTGCGGCTACCCCATCGGCCTATCGTACCCGCCGGATTGGGGCGAGCGCACGATGTCGTTCCGCCGCG
>CAYVFK010000066.1:0-9094 GCA_964450925.1 uncultured Hyphomicrobiaceae bacterium
GGAGCGAATTCTCAAGCGCAGAAGATTTCCGCATATACAAGTTCGCCAAGGGCAAGTGGCCGGAAATCGCGCTGCGCACGGTCGTGAGCGCCCACCGGGAAGAAGCCACGTTCCGACAGGACTTCCCCGACCTCAGGCCGCTCCCCGGCGGCCCGGTCGATCGCGGCCCCTTGAGCGAGACGCCTGCGGGCGAAGCGCTTGAGCCGGCCGAACCGCGCGCACAGATCGAGCACCATCCGCACAGCGATGAGCCGGAAGAGCGCCAAACGGCTGCGCAGGCCGAACCAGAGATCGAGTCGGATATTCGCGACGAGGAGCCAGATTACGAGCGGCATGAAGACCCCGACACGAACAAATACTCCTCGCGTTTGTGGCCGGAACGCGAAGGGCGCGGCAACAGCGACGAGATCGCCGAGGAAGGTCTGGCGCGCAAGCCCAATGGCAGCCCCGGCCACAAGACCGACACCTGATAATCACGGCAAACGAGGCGCGGCATGGCCAGAGCCAGAAAGCTGTTCGCCATCATAAAGCACCCAGCGCGCGAATGCGTGCTGCGGGCCGATGTGGTGGAGACTGCCAAGCGCATGAGCGCAGCCGGACTAAGCTTTGGCCGCTCGGGCAACGTCTCCGCGCGGTATGACGATGGAATGCTGGTCACGCCGTCTGGCGCAACCTATGACACGCTAACGCCCGACGATATCGTCCATGTCGATACCGACGGCACCGCCAGCGGCGGCAAGCCCTCAAGTGAGTGGCGCTTCCACCACGCGGCCTATCAGGCGCGGCCCGATGCCGGCGCCGTGGTCCACTGCCATTCGCGCGCGGCCACGGCGCTCGCTTGCGCGCACCGGCCGATCCCGGCGTTCCACTACATGGTCGCCGTGGCGGGCGGCACCGACATTCCGCTTGTGCCCTACGCCACCTTCGGCACGCCGGAACTTGCCGCGCATGTCGGCGAGGCGCTTGTCAAGCGGAAAGCCTGCCTTATGGCGAATCACGGGCAAATCGCCACTGGGGCGAACCTTGAGGCGGCGCTGGAACTGGCCGGCGAGGTCGAGAACCTGGCCGCGCAATATCTGGAGGTGCTCAAGCTGGGCGAAGTGCACCTGCTGGACGATGCGCAGATGGCGGAGGTGCTCGCGAAGTTCGAGACCTACAGCCAGACCGCCTGAGCCTTAGCCGCGCAGCACCTCCAGCGCCGCGGCGTGCAGCGCCGGGTTTGCCGCCGCGACGATCCGCCCGCCCTCACTCGGCGCACCTCCATCCCAGGTCGTCACACGCCCGCCGGCCGCCTCGATAATCGGGCTCAGCGCGACAATGTCGAAGCTCTTGAGCCCCGCCTCGACCACCACGTCGATCAACCCCATCGCCAGCATCGTGTAGTTGTAGCAGTCGCCGCCAAAGCGGGTCAGCCGGGCGCGCGCGCGCATCGCCGCGAACCCTGCCTGCTCCTCGTCACTACGGAACATGTCCGGCGTGGTCGCCGCCAATACGGCATCCTCCAGCCGCGCGCATGCACTGGTCTTCATCGGCTCGGGCGCGCGCCCGCCGCGCCGGTAGAACGCGCTGTCGCCGTTGCTCCAGAAACGCTCGCGCGTAAAGGGCTGATCCATGACGCCGATCAGCGGCCGGCCCTCGACCAGCAGCCCGATGAGCGTGCCCCAGACCGGCAAACCGCACATGAACGCGCGCGTGCCGTCGATCGGGTCGAGCACCCAGCAACGCGCCGCGTCCGCGTCATGGACGCCATATTCCTCACCGACGATGCCGTGGCCGGGATAAGCCGCGAGGATCATCTCGCGCAGTTTGCGCTCGGCCGCCCGATCGGCCTCGGTGACTGGGTCGAACACGCCGCCGCCGCTTTTGTCATCGACCGCAGTGCGCCGAAACAGTGGCGCGATAGCCGCGCCCGAAGCATCGGCCAAAACATCGGCGAAGGCGCTGAGTTCAGCGATCTCAGCGGCGCAGATGGGCGGCATGGTTTCTCCAATCTGATCGAGCGCGGCTAAGCCAAACGAATTCCACGGATCGCTGCGCCCAACTGACGCGCTTACGTGGTGTTGAAGGCGGATTTGATACGGACCAGTTCACATACCAGTTATGCATGTTGCCAAATTCTCTTGAATTTTGTGCGGCGCAATGCCATTTTTGTGCAGCGCGGCAAGGTCGAAAGGCCGCTGTCGCGTGCCCTCCTTGGGCGTTTCCTCCCTAGACTCGGGCCGTTCGCACGCCGGACGGCCCGCTTTTTTTGCGGTTCCAGGCGGGCTGTGGTCCTCGTGGTCTTGTCCGGGCACGCCATCCATGGCCCTATAAGCGCCGGGCAAAGCAAGGGAGAGGCCATTCATGCAATTTGTTGATCAATTGATCGCCTTCCTGCGGGACGGTATCGCAGCGATTTTCCGGTTTGTCGAGATCGTCTGGACCTGGTCGATCGCGCAGATCCGGGCCGTGCCGTGGGGGGACCTGGGCGCGCTGCACATCTTTGAGCAGATCCTGCTGGTTATCGTGGCAGGCGTGGTGGTCTACCTGCTGTATCGCGCTGCCCGAGAGTTGTTCGATGCGGCGCAGAACGCGCTAGCGGCCTTTGCCACACTACTCGGCGCGATCGTGCGCACACTTGCGCCGGTGCTGGTCGCCGGGCTGACCGCGGCAGCCGGGGCGTGGATCATCAACAATGTGAGCTTTTAAAACGCTTCTGCTGAAAGTCGGAACCGGTTTTCGGGCCAGTCGCGCAATCAGAACATTCGCGCCGTGTCCTGCGTTAATCAGGGCGCGCGGTTCTGAGGCCCTGTCGGGGTCACGGGGATTTCGCGAGGGCAGTGTTCATCGACAGCGTCCAGCAGCTCCATATCGCCGAGCTCAAGCACATTCGGCGGCGTGAGCGGCAGGAACCCGCTTTGGTCTGAGCGCGCGCGCAGCGTATGGACCAGCCAGAGCAGCCCCTTGGCGGGGCCGATATAACGTCGCGGCTCGCGCACTTCGAGAAACAGGGTGCCAGCACCCACCGTGCCCGACACCTCCTTGATCTCGGTGATCGCCGTCCATGGTATCAACACTGAGCCGAGGCGGCGGTCCTGAAGCCCCGCGTCGCTGACACGGATGACCGGGCGCGGGACCGCCAACTCGTAGATGTTAACAACAACGCGCGAGCCGAAATAAGCCGTCGCAAGCGCGCCGAGGATTGCATCGAAACCAGAAAAGCTCCAGCCCGCTAGCGACCAGAGCAGCATTGCCGCAGCTGTCAGCCCCGCTGAAACCAGCAAGCGCATCAGCAGCACGTTTCTCCTGTAACCGAACTCGGTCGCCTCGCCCATCCCCCGCTCCATTGGCCGTCGCGCGGGCATCAGGCATAGTCGATCCGGCATAGGCAGGCAATGCGGAGCGCGATCGTGTGGCAGCGGTTATGGCAGTGGATCGACGTGGCGATGGACGCGATCATCTGGGGCTGGGACATGCTGATGATGTATGTCGCAGCGCTGGTCCTCATTCCGATGTCGGTTCTGGGGACGCTCAAGCTGCTGGGCATCGTCTCGACGTGGAACGCGCTCGTCCAGATCGGGGCGGACGAGGTTTTGAAATGGCTGATGCTGCTCGGCGCGCCCTTGTGGCTGGCGGTGACGCTCTATGCGCGGTTCGGACGCACCCGGCGGGCCGCCATTCTCCGCCACCGGCTGGAGCAGTGGAAATGGGCCGTGGTCTGGGTAAGTTGTGGCGCGATGGGCACTTTCGGCGTGGTGCTCGTTATTTTCGGAAGCTGAGTTCAGGCGCAGTCCACGCAGAACGCTGCGGCCGGGTCCACCCGCAAGCGCTCGGGCGCGATCTCCTCGCCGCATTTCTGGCAAAAACCGTATTCGTCGTCGTTAATCCGGCGCAGCGCCGCCTCGATCCTCGATAGCTCCATCCGCCGCTGGCGCTCGTTCGCCTTGGCCATCGCCTGCGCTTGCATCGCGTCCATGCGCGACAACCGGCCGACGCTTTGTTGGTCGAGGGCAACCGCGCTGCGGCTATCCGCCGAGATTTCGCTGAGCGCCAGGAGTTCATCGCGCCGCGCCAGAAGCTCGCCGCGCGCGGCATCAAGATCAATGGTCATGGCTTCGGGTCAGACAGGCAACCGGGGAGCGCGCGGCTCCCCGGTGATTGTTTACGGCGCCAGCGGCACCTTGGGGATCGGGCTGGACGGGGTATCGCCACCGCCCGATTTGCCGGAGTTGTCAGATGGCCCCTGCTCACTGCCTGCGGCCTCGACCTCGCCGGGTCCATCATCGTCCTCCGGATCATCATCTGGATCATTGGCAGATGCGCCCGGCCTGGCTTTGACCTGGCTTTCCACGATCTCGAACACAAGCTGCTCGCTGCCATCGTGCTGAGCAGCATCAACCCGGACCGTACCACCGCCTTCAAGCTTGCCGAACAGCAATTCTTCGGCGAGCGGCTTCTTGATGTGCTCCTGGATCACCCGGCTCATCGGGCGCGCGCCGAACTGTTCGTCATAGCCGTGCTCGGCCAGCCAGTCCTTGGCAGCGTCAGTCAGCTCGATCGACACGTTACGGTCTGCCAACTGCGCTTCGAGCTGGAACACGAACTTCTCTATCACCTTGCTGATCACCGCCTTGCCGAGATTTGCGAACGGGATGATCGCATCCAGCCTGTTGCGGAACTCCGGTGTGAACAGCTTCTTGATCGCATCCTGATCCTCGCCGGAGCGGGTCGATCGGTTGAAACCGACCGCGGCCTTGGCAAGGTCGCTCGCGCCTGCGTTCGTCGTCATGATCAGGATCACGTTGCGGAAGTCGATCTGCTTGCCGTTGTGGTCGGTCAGCTTTCCGTGGTCCATGACCTGCAGCAGCACATTGAACAGGTCCGGATGCGCTTTCTCGATCTCATCCAGCAGCAGCACGCAATGCGGGTGCTGGTCGATACCATCGGTGAGCAGGCCGCCTTGATCAAACCCGACATATCCCGGAGGCGCGCCGATCAGCCGCGAAACCGTGTGCCGCTCCATGTACTCCGACATGTCGAAGCGCAGAAGCTCCACGCCCATCAGGGAAGCGAGCTGACGCGCAACCTCAGTCTTGCCGACGCCGGTCGGGCCGGAGAAGAGATAAGAGCCGATCGGCTTTTCGGGCTCCCGCAGACCAGCACGCGCAAGCTTGATCGCCGAGGACAGCGCCTCGATCGCCGGGTCCTGGCCGAACACGACCCGCTTGAGGTCCTCGCTCAGGTTCTTGAGCAGGTCCGAATCGGACTTGGTGACCGTTTTTGGCGGGATGCGCGCCATCGTCGCGATGGTCGCCTCGATCTCCTTCACGCCTACCGTCTTGCGCCGTTTGTTCTCAGGAATGAGCATTTGCGACGCGCCGGTTTCGTCAATCACGTCAATCGCCTTGTCCGGCAACTTGCGGTCATGCAGATATTTAGCCGATAGCTCAACCGCGGCCGTCATGGCCTGGTTCGAGTATTTCAGCCCATGGAACTCCTCGAAATAAGGCTTGAGCCCCTTGAGGATTTCGATGGCATCAGCCTCACTCGGTTCGTTAACGTCGATCTTCTGGAACCGACGCACCAGAGCGCGATCCTTCTCGAAGTGCTGACGATACTCCTTGTAGGTTGTCGAGCCCATGCAGCGGAGCACGCCAGACTGCAGCGCGGGCTTGAGCAGGTTGGAGGCGTCCATCGCGCCGCCGGATGTCGCGCCCGCGCCGATCACGGTGTGGATCTCGTCGATGAACATGATCGCGCCGGGATACGCCTCGATCTCGCGCATGACAGCCTTGAGGCGCTCCTCGAAGTCGCCGCGATATCGTGTGCCAGCCAGCAGAGCGCCCATGTCGAGCTGGAAGATCGTGGCGTTGGCAAGCACCTCCGGCACTTCGCCGTTGATGATCTTGCGCGCGAGCCCTTCGGCAATAGCGGTTTTGCCCACGCCGGGGTCGCCGACGAATAGCGGGTTATTCTTCTGCCTGCGGCATAGAACCTGGATCGTCCGGCTGACTTCGCGCTCGCGCCCGATCAGCGGGTCGATGCGACCTTCGCTCGCCTTCTCGTTCAGGTTCACGCAGTACACATCGAGCGCATCGCCCGAGCGTTTCTTGTCTTCGCCCTGATCCATTGTCGCAGCGTCGTCCTCTACCCCGCGCGCCGGGCGCGTGTCCGACATGCCAGGGCGCTTGGCGATGCCATGCGAAATGAAGTTCACCGCGTCGAAGCGCGACATGTTCTGTTCTTGCAGAAAATATGCCGCATGGCTTTCCCGCTCGTTGAAGATGGCAACAAGCACATTCGCGCCAGTCACCTCCTCACGCCCTGAGGACTGGACATGAACGACTGCACGGTGGATCACGCGCTGGAACCCGGCAGTCGGCTGAGCCTCGCTGCCATCCTCCAGGATTAGGTTGTCCAGTTCGTGGTCGAGATATTCGACCAGCTTGGCCCGAAGCACGTCGAGATCGACGCTGCAAGCCCGCATAACGGTCGACGCATCGCGGTCGTCGATCAGCGAGAGCAGAAGGTGTTCGAGCGTGGCGTACTCATGGCTGCGCTCATTGGCGTATTCCAGAGCACGGTGGAGCGATTCTTCCAAACTAGTTGAGAGCGAGGGCACGGTCCGCATTCACTCCTTTTCCATGGTACATTGAAGGGGATGTTGGTGCTGGCGCGCGAAACTCATCACCTGCGTGACTTTGGTCTCGGCCACCTCGTAGGTATAGACACCGCAGATGCCCACCCCCCTGTTGTGTACGTGCAGCATGATGCGCGTGGCTTCCTCCGAGCCTTTGTTGAAGAAGCGCTCCAACACGTAAACGACGAACTCCATAGGCGTATAATCGTCGTTCAGCAGCAGCACCTTGTAAAGACTCGGCTTCTTCGTCTTTGGCCGGGTGCGCGTGACAATCCCGGTCTGTGAGTCGCTGTCGCCGCCATTATTCCCCGGCTGGTCGTCCGACAGGACCGGGGAGCCGACGCCTACGTTGCCGATCTGATCCGCCGTTGTCATCTTCGCCGCCCAGGGTGTCACCACCATGATCTGCGCTCTTTTTTGCTGATTTCAAGTTGACCCGACCTTCCGGATGAACAGCGGGCTGTATGCAAGTGCACGTGCGACGAGTACGCGTTTCTATGGTTCCTTCCACTCTCCTGCTCCCTCGAGCAGAAGCCGGTCCTCAGCCGACTGCGAAACACCAACTTCGCAGCAGCCGCCGTTGAACATGTCGCCGCCCGCACCATCACGACGCAGCCTTAAAGCATAGCGAAAAATCTCGGCAGCGAAAAGCACTGCGGCGGCCTTGTCGCGCGGCATATCCGCAAGGTTGCCGCAATCGCAGGTTCGACAACCATAACGTCTTCTTAACGATGATCGCCGAGTGTGTTGACGTGTGTTCTTTTTCGGGACAAGAGGCGGCTGCGTGTGCGCCGTGGGTATCAGTTGAGGGAGTTGTTGATGCGTCATTGGGTGGGTCGCGTCGCGCGGGTGAGCTGTCTGGGTTTAGGCTGTCGCATCCGTAAATTTCCAAGGTTTCTCCGCCGGTTGATCGCAGGCCTCTCGCTCGTACTGGCTGTCGCCTGCGTGGCGATCTGGGCGCCTCCGGCAGCCGCGTATGCGCCGCCTAAAGCCGCGCTGATTATCGATGCGAATTCTGGAAAAACGCTTCATGCGCACAATGCGCACGCCTCGCGCTACCCTGCCTCGCTCACCAAGGTGATGACGCTTTACCTCCTGTTCGAAACATTGCGCGCGGGGCGTCTCGATCTGGACACGCGGCTCACCGTCTCGAAGAATGCGGCGAAACGTCCGCCCTCGAAGGTCGGTTTCAAACCGGGGGACAGCCTGACGGTGCGCGCGGCGATCCGCCTTCTTATCACAAAATCCGCCAATGACGTCGCGGCTGTGGTCGCGGAAAATATCGCCGGTTCGGAAGCCGCCTTCGCTCGGCTAATGACGCGAAAAGCTCACGAAATGGGCATGAAGGATACCACTTTCCGTAACGCCTCAGGCCTGCCGCATGGCGAACAGAAGACGACCGCCTATGACATGGCGATCCTGGCGCGGCGGGTGCTCAACGACTTTCCCGAACACGCAGAGCTTTTCCAAACACGCTACGCCAAATTTCGCGGCAGAACCTACCGCAATCACAACAGATTGCTTTTCAACTACGAAGGGGTTCAGGGTCTCAAAACGGGCTTTATCCGGGCTTCAGGATTCAACGTCATGTTGGCGGCCGAGCGCGGCGGCAAGCGGCTCATTGCGATCGTCATGGGCGGGCCGTCCGCGCGCGCGCGCGACGCCAGAGCACGGCGACTACTGGATGCGGCATGGCCGAAGGCTTCGTTGCGCGCGCCGGAAATGGCGGCGCATTTGCCGCAGCGCAATCCGGCCTTTGCGCCCTCCCCGCGCGAGTTGCAAATCCGCCAGAGGCTTGCCAGTGCCGGAGGCTCGCCCGCAGCCGTGTTGTTCAGGCATTTGCAGTCAGCCGCGCCGGTTCCGCGGACCGGGGTTGAACCCGCCCAAAGCCGGAAAAGCCAGGCGCGACTTATTGGGCCACGCACCCCAGAGCCCCGGCCCTTTCAGCCGACACCTGTTGTGGCGAGCCTCGAACAGGCGCGCGGCTCGGCAACGCCCGCTGGCCTGGCTGGGCCTTATCACGTTCAGGTGGGCGCGTATGTCTCATCCGACGACGCGCGCCGGCGGCTGAATTCGGTGTCCGCCAAAGCGGACAAGCTGCTGGACGGCGTTCCGCACGAGGCGATTGCGGCCGATGTCAACGGTCGGGAGATATTCCGCGCGCGCTTTGGCGGCTTCGACCAGGCGCGGGCGCAGCGCACCTGCGACAGCTTGAAGCGGCGCGCAATTGACTGTCTCGTGATGGCAGCCCAGTAAAGCTGCATTCCTAAATCATTTTCAGAAAAATCGGCGCCCAATTTTGCTAAAAGTGCTCTAATTCCCGGAGATCAGCGGCAGGTTGAACAGCAGGTTCTGCGGCTTCATCTTCACGCGCTTGTCCGGCGTCATCGCGAGGGCCAGGTGAACCGGCTGGCCGCGCGCAGCCTCAATCACAAGCGCCTTGTCCGGGATCGTCATGTCGAACAGCGCGATGAT
>CAYVFK010000067.1:0-9060 GCA_964450925.1 uncultured Hyphomicrobiaceae bacterium
GTGACTGGAGTTCAGACGTGTGCTCTTCCGATCTCTAGCGCCGAACAGAGCCACGGAGGAGGGGCGGAACAAATGATCTAGGTTAAAAATGGTCATGACACACAACCCTACCTCAGTAGTGTCGCATGTTTATGACGCGCTGCACAATAGCACGCGCGGCCTACGGTGTCGGCAGCATCCGCCGCGCGATGACCATTTCTGAGGAGAAGGTTTTGAGGAATGCGCGATACTCATCGTCGTTGCGCAGGATTTCGCCGGCGGAACGGATCAACAGATCGACATCGGCCTCCTCAAGCTTGAAGCGCGTGGGGATCGTATCGAGTCTGTCGCGCACCTTTTCATCCGCCATCTGGTCGAAGGCGATGCGCGCGGTGAAGAACGCCAGATCGTCGCATTTCCAGCTCGCGCCGACGCCCCCTGTGCGCCGCGCCTCCTCTCGCGATAACCCGCAGCGATAGTTGATCAACGCTTGCCGCCACTCGTTTACGGTATTGCGGAAATAGTCATACGAGCCGCGCACATTGGCGTCGATTGCGGTGTCGGAGACCGCGAGGATCAATTGTTGCGCGTCCGGACCATCAGCGGTCTGCGCCCAGTCCCCAGCAGGCGGCCGGCCGGCATCAACAATGACAAACAGCATCCGCTTGATGCGGATCGCCTCGGCCGGCGTTAAAGGCTCATAAGGCTGCTCTGCGGCCAGCCTGGCAAGCACAAGTCCGCTCAGGCCCAGATTATCCGTCAGCCCGCCGTCCAGCAGCTTGACGAATTGCACCTCCACGTTCGCACGGTAGCGCAGGATGCCCTCCGCATTGGCGCGAAGCACCGCCGGCGCTTCGGCATCCTGCGCGATGCGCGAGACCCAGCCGGGCGTCTGATAGGGGCAGTCCGGCGCGTAATTTTTCAGGACCACCGGCGCAAACACCAGCGGCACCGCGGCGGACGCAGCCACGGCTTCGGAGAGCGGGAAGCTCGACAGATCGCTGCAGATCGCGCCAAATGTCTGCTGGTTGAAGACGAACGGCGTGCGGTTGTAGATGTCCGAAGCGTTGATCCACAGGATCGGCCGGCCTTTCGCCATGACATCGCCGAACGTCGCGCCCTTGAACAGATGCCCGTCAAGCCAATCCTGCAGCCCGGTGCGATCATTGACGCCGCCCACGCTTGCACGCACCACATTCGCCAGCGACAGCTCGGTGCGCAGTGACGCCTCGACGTTTACGAGCAAGAAACCCTCGCGGAACTTGCGGAGCATCTTTTCGCGGCCAAGCGCGAAGGCCGCGGCCGTCACCGATCCGCCGGAGACTGCGGATACGAAGTCGACCTCTCCGGCAAGCGTCACGTCGCGGCTGCCGTCAACAATCTGGGTGCGGTGCAATTCCTTGAGCACGCCAAAGGAAAATGCTGCTGCGCGGGTGCCGCCGCCCGAAAAACTCAGGCCGATGAGCGTATCATCAATCCCGCTTTCGGCAGTGTTGGCCGGCGCAGGCTCGGCACGCAGGATTTGATTGAGCGGCTCGTTGTCCAGCATTGCGCCGCAGCCGCTCAGGCCCAGCAGCGAAGCCACGGCCACAGCAGCCAACATCACCTTCTTCGCGTGGCGCAGAGCCGCCCACCGGGCCTTAGCAATCATTGAACAGCGACCCGATACATCTGATCGTGGTTCGGGTGGCATTCTCGACGGCGCCTGCCGCGTTCTGAGCCGCATCACGCACGCGCTCACCGATGCCCCGCGTTGTCTCGACAGTGCGCTCAGCCGCCTTGTCGAGGCTCTCACCGGTCCGCCGGGCCGTTTCGCGGGTCAACTCGACGACCGTTTCTGGCGGTCCGCCTTCATGCTCAACAGTTCCGGCCGCGGGTTCCGCCTGATTCCTATGATCATCCGCCAGTGGCCCAGGCGCAGGCGCGCTTGCATCAAAGGTGTAGCTGCGGCGCAACCCGCGGCATTGTTGCTGGTTGCGCACCGCAGCACACGAGCCGTGGCCCTCGTCCTCAGCGATGCGCGCCACACAATAAAATCCAAGCCGTCGCTGGTCCGTCGAAGCATCCGCTCCGACAACGCTACAAAGATAGGTCTGCTCCGGCGCGGAACAGATCACGCATATCTCGCCAGCCGAACTGCTTGATGCGTGCGCACCGAGGGACAGAATGGCGGCCACCAAGGACAGTATCGCTTTGCGCATGGTTTGATATCGCCGGATCATCTGGTTTGTGGTAGGACACGTTCTAACACTTGTGAGAGGAGCCATCGCTTGCTTGATCTCACATCACAGGCAGGTTGCTCGGGGCTTGCGGCATTTTTGGGACAGCGCACCGGGCGGCTTGTCAAGTGAGTGGCTTCTGGAATGCTGATCACGGCTGTCACATGACTGAAACATGAATCGGTTTCATTTTCGGGTTAACGGGAATTACTGAGTTGCAGGAGCTAGCCCTGACAGCGGAGCCAACACAACGCTATCGGACGCTGTTTTTGTCCGACATCCATCTCGGCACCAAGGCTTGCCAGGCCGAGGCACTTTTGGATTTCCTCCGAAGGTTCGACGCTGACACCATCTATCTGGTGGGTGATGTTGTCGATTTCTGGCGGATCAAACGCAGCCCCCACTGGCCGCAAGCGCACAACGACGTGATCCAGAAGTTGCTACGTAAGGTGCGTAAAGGGTCACAACTCATCTTCATCCCGGGGAACCATGACGAAGCCCTTCGCCCATACTGCGGGCAGCAGTTCGGAGGGGTCGAATTCAAGCTCAACGACATTCACGAAACAGCCGATGGTCGCCGCTTTCTTGTAATGCACGGCGACGAGTTCGACGTGGTGATCCGCTATGTCAAATGGCTGGCGCTGCTGGGCGATTGGGCCTACGTGATGGCGCTGGGTATGAATACCGCGTTCAATAAAGTCCGCCGGACGTTCGGGTTGTCATACTGGTCTCTTTCGGGCTATCTGAAACACAAGGTCAAGAAAGCCGTTAATTACATCGGCGATTTTGAGAGCGCGCTCATCGGCGAAGCCCGCCGGCAGAACGCAAACGGCGTCATTTGCGGACACATTCACCATCCAGCTATCCGCCAGTTTGAGGACATCCTATACGTCAACACCGGCGACTGGGTCGAAAGCGGGACGGCTGTGGGCGAGACCATGGACGGTAAGCTGGAAATGATCCGATGGATGGACGTGACTGGGCGCGAAAGCGAACCTGCGCAGCCGCAAGACATCACCAAAGCCGCTTGATATCTCGGCAAATTCGGACACCCTCGCAGTGAACATTCACTCGCAGCAGCCCATGCGCCTTCTGGTGGCCACCGACGCGTGGCATCCGCAGGTCAATGGCGTGGTCCGCACCTATGAGCACTTCGCCAAATATGCCGAGGCGATGGGCCATGAAATTACGTTTATGACGCCGAATGATCGGCCCAGCATCCCCTGCCCTACATATCCAGAGATCCGCCTGGCCATGATCTCGCGGCGCGGCGTGCGCAAGCAGATCGAACGGTTGCAGCCGGAATTCATCCATGTGGCGACGGAAGGCCCGATCGGCCTGGCCACGCGCAATTATTGCCTGCGCAATCGGCTGCCCTTCACCACCAGCTATCACACCCGCTTTCCTGAGTATGTTGCCGCGCGCGTACCGATGCCTGTGTCCTGGGGATACGCCTTCATGCGCTGGTTTCATAATGCTGGCAACGGCGTGATGGTTTCGACCCAGTCGCTACGCGACGAACTGGCCGATCGCGGATTTACAAATATCTATCCGTGGACTCGCGGCGTAGACACTGAGTTGTTCCGTCCCAGCGCCGAGCGCCTGTTCGGCAGAGATGCGCCGGTGTTCATGTATGTCGGCCGTGTCGCTCCGGAGAAAAACATCGGCGCATTCCTTGAAACCGACCTGCCCGGCAAGAAAGTGGTCGTCGGCCCCGGGCCGCAACTTGACCGTCTACGCCGACGCTATCCGGACGTTATCTTCACCGGTCCGAAGTTTGGCGAGGAACTGGCCGCGCATTTCGCCTCGGCCGACGTGTTTGTGTTCCCGAGCCGCACCGACACCTACGGCGTGGTGCTCCTGGAAGCCCTTGCCTGTGGCACGCCTGTCGCCGCTTATCCCGTCACAGGCCCGAAGGACGTTATCGTCCACGGGCGCGTGGGCGTGCTTGACGAGGATATTGGCCGCGCCGCGCGCGCAGCGTTGAATATTGATCGTGGCGCCTGCCGGGAATTTGCGCTTAACTTTTCCTGGGAGGCCTGCACGCGCCAGCTGATTGAAAACATCCGCATCGCTGAGAGCGAGCCGCTGCAAGACTGCGCCTGACTCCGGCCTCGCGCATACAAAATTGGGGTCGAAATGAGCGAGACGCAGGAGCAAAGCGAAACCCGCGCGGGCGCACAAACCCGTGCGGGGATGCCGACGTTCCGAGACGTACTGGCCGCGCGCGAGCGGATCGCCGGCTTGGCCGTGCGCACCCCGACGCTGGAGTCACCGGTCCTGAATGAGCGCGTTGGCGCACGCGTGCTGCTCAAGGCGGAGCCGCTGCAACGCACCGGCGCATTCAAGTTTCGCGGCGCGCAGAACTTCATCAGCCGGATCGACAAGGCCGCCTGGCCCGGCGGCGTGGTCGCCTGCTCATCGGGTAATCACGCCCAAGGCGTGGCAGAAGCTGCACGGCTTGCCGGACTGCCCGCGGTGATTGTGATGCCCCGCGACGCGCCAGCCTTGAAGCTCGCGCGCACTCGCCGCTCAGGCGCGGAGGTGGTGCTGTTCGACCGCGACACTGAAGATCGCGAGGCAATCGCCTGCAAGTTGTGCGGTGAGCGCGGGGCGCTTTATATCCCGCCTTACGACCACCCCCACATCATCGCCGGTCAAGCGACTGCCGGACTAGAGCTCCACGAACAGGCAGCTGAGATGAACGCGCGCCTGAGTGCCGTGCTGGTACCGGCAAGCGGTGGTGGGCTCGCCTCGGGCGTGGCGCTGGCGGTCCGGCATCTCCAGCCGGATTGCGCGGTCTACAGCGTTGAACCGGAAGACTTTGACGATTACGCGCGCTCGCTCGCAAGCGGTCGGCGGGAGAGCAACGCGCGGCTATCCGGCTCAATCTGCGATGCGTTGCTGATCGGGCAGCCAGGCGAAATTACTTTCGCGCTGAGCCAGACATTGATGGCAGGTGGCGTGGTGGCCAGCGACGAGGATGTGCGCGCGGCGATGCGCTTCGCCTTCGAAGAATTGAAGCTGGTGGTCGAGCCGGGCGGCGCGGTCGGTCTGGCGGCGCTGCTGAGCGAACGGTTTCAACCGGCGGGCGATGGCGCGGTCGGCGTGATCCTGTCTGGCGGCAACGTTGATCCGCAAACATTCTGCAAGCTGACAGCTCAGCGTTGCGCCGCCTGATAGGGGGCGAATGCCTCGGCCAGTTCCTCCAGGAGACGGCGGGAAAACCGTGGAGGCTGATTGGCCTCGGCCCGCGCAAAATCGGGATCCAGATCGACTGCGCTGAGCCGCGCCCGAAGGTCGGCAAGCACTTCCACCAGGGTCTGCGCAGCGGCCGAATGGCTGTCTACTTGAGCACACGAACCCTGAATATCGGCCAGGCGCGCTCGGATTTTCTCCTCAAGATGATGATGCACGCGCCGTGTCGAAAGCGCCGCCAGAAAACCGTTGATGTCTTCGACCGCTTCAAGGATCGTCTCCACCGGCGCCTCCGGCATCGTGGGCGCCGCCTCCAGCTTGATATGCGCCAGCGCCTCGCCGAGCAGGGCGTCGATCTCCAATGCAATCTCGCGCAACCGCGGCAGCGCGTCAGTTCCCGCGCCGAGGCTGGCCTCCAGCCTGTCCAGAGCCTCGAGCAGGCCCTGTGTCTCTTGCGAACGATTGCGCGCCAGGTACTCGCCCAGGAACCACCGCCCATAATCTGAGCCGAGCAGCGCATCCTCTATCGCGCGGTAATCCCGCTCGCCGTAACTCCACGATATTCCCATCACCTGCCCCGTCGCACCTGCACACCCGCTAGCGGTTTGACCGCTGGGCTCAGGATCGGCTGCACGGGTTAGCAAAGTGTTTAGCGAACCGGAAAAATTCGCGGAAAAACTATCCGTCGACGCGGGCCTGGCGGGCGGATGGATCCGCGCCGTCGATCGCGGGCAAGAGTTCGTCGCGCAGGTTCTCTGCGGTGATCTGACCGGTAATCTTGTGGATAATGATCCCGTCGCCATCGACGATGAAGGTTTCCGGCACGCCCGTCACGCCCCATTCGACGCCGGCGCGCCCGCGCTGATCTTCGCCGACGGCATCGAACGGATTACCCAACTGGCGGATGAAACGTGCGGCTGCTTCGGGCGTATCCTTGTAGTTGATGCCATAAAGCGCCGCGCCAGGGCGCAGATCACGAAGCTGCATCAGATACTCATGCTCAAGCCGGCAAGGCGCGCACCACGAAGCCCACACATTCACGACATGAACCCTGCCACTCGATAAATTGGCGCGGTTGAAGCCGGGGAGCTGTACGTCGCCATCGCGCAATCCCGGCACAGGCGGCAGATCGGTTTGCGGCGCGGGTTTGCCGATCAGCGGAGAGGGGATTTTAGACGGATCGCCCGAATTCAGCGAGAACGCGAACAGCAGCGCCAACCCGATGAACACCAGCAGCGGGATCAGCACGATCAGACCGCGCGTGCGTCCGCGCGTTGCGCGCTCATCGACAAAATCATCGCCGCCCCAGACTTCGTCGCGCTCAGCCCATTGATCGTCGCGATCTCTCATCGCCTTTGTCCTTCAGTCATTCGGATGATCCGATGCCGCGGACTCCTGCGGCACGCGACGGGAGCGACGAGTGATCCCCCGGCGCTCAAGCTCTGAAAGTTTCGCGCGGTTGCGCGCTTCGCCGTGGAACGCCCACAGCATGAGGGCAGCCACAACGAGCAGCGCCGCGGCATACGAAAGCCATATAAACGCGGCGTGAGGTCCAAGATCGATCATCCGTCCTGCTCCGCTGTTGCCGGGCCACCGCGTGGACGGCGCGCGGCCTGTTCGACCTGGGTGACGAGCATCGTGTTGACCCGCCGGCTCAGGATCTCCGCGCGCATCGCCTTCAGGTGCAACATGATGAACAGCGAGGTGAACGCCACCGCCATCACGAGCAATGGATACAGGATCGATGCATCGATGGTCGGGCCATCGAGACGCATCACGCTTGTCGGCTGATGCAGGGTATGCCACCAGTCGACCGAAAACTTGATGATCGGCAGATTGACCACCCCGACCAGCGCGAGAATAGCCGTCGCGCGCCCGGCCTTAGACGGCTCCTCGATCGCTTCCCACAGCGCGATCAGCCCGAGATAAAGGAAAAACAGGATCAGGAAGGACGTGAGCCGCGCGTCCCAGACCCAATAAGCGCCCCACATCGGCTTGCCCCACAGCGCACCCGTAACCAGCGCCAGGAAAGTGAACGCTGCCCCAATCGGCGCAGCAGCTTTCGCGGAAACATCCGCCAGCGGGTGCCGCCAGATCAGCGAGCCTGCCCCGGAAATCGCGATCAGCAGATAGCAGAACATGGCGAGCCAGGCGCTTGGCACATGCACAAACATGATGCGCACGGTCTCGCCTTGCTGGTAATCAGGCGGCGCCACGAAAAACGCCATGTAAAGGCCGACAGCGAACAGCGCTGCCGTCAGAACATACAGGACCGGCAGAATGCGTCCGCTCAGACGCAGGAACACCGAAGGATTGGCAAGCCGCGAAAAACCATTCATCCCAGTTGTCTAGCCTCTTCGTCGCGTCCAGGCAATCACGCGCCTCATGCGCTGCGCGCGCTTCCTTCATACATATAGGTTGCCGGATTGGGACCGCGCAGATATCCCGTGTCAATTTTTTCGATGTTCCAGCCCGCCTCGCGGATGATCGCATCGATGGGCCGGTTCAATTGACAGCCGCCGCCGATGCGCCGCCACACCGGAGTGAGAGCGTCCTGGAACCAGCGCACGCGGCTGTCCGGCGACCGGCCATGCTCGACGAACAACAGCCGTCCGCCTGGCCTGAGCACACGGCGCATTTCGGTCAACGCCGCGTTCGCATCTCGGATCGAGCACAGCGTCCAGGTGGTCACGACGGTATCAACGCTGCACGTATCCAGCGGGATCGCCTCGGCGGACGCCTCCAGCGGATGCAGCCGTCCAGCCTTGGCCGCCATGCGCAAGAGTCGTTCCGACGGATCAAGGCCAAACACCTCGCTGACGCCAGGCCCATAAAACGGCAGGTTTGCACCCGCGCCGATGCCGATTTCAAGCACGCGCCCTTCCGCCACACCGACAACGCGCTCGCGATAGGGCTTCAACTCGCCATGGCGCATAGTCGCGGCAATCAGATGCGGAAGGATGCGCTCGTCATAAAGGCCCATGACAGCTCACTGGAGGTTCATGCGTAAGGCCGCCGCAGCGGCAAATGGCGCCAGCGCGATTGCCGCAAGGCTGAGTGCGCACAGGATCATGAACGGCGTCCAGAAGGACCCCGGCCCGCTCAGCACTGCATCCATGCTAGAGACGCCAAAGATCAACACCGGCACGTAAAGCGGCAGGATCAGCAGCGACAGCAGCAGCCCACCCCGGCGCAGGCCCAGCGTGAGAGCCGCGCCGATCGCGCCGAGAAAACTGATCGCCGGCGTGCCCGCCAGCATCGTCGCAATCAATGGCCCATAACCCTTGATGTCGAGGTTTAACATCAACCCCAAGATAGGCGCCAGCAGCGCAAGCGGCACGCCCACGCTCAGCCAGTGCGCGAGGCACTTCGCCGCCGCCACAGCCTCTAAAGGCAGCGGGCCGAGCGCAATCACCTCCAGCGCACCGTCCTCATGGTCATTGTAAAAAATGCGATCCGCCGACAACAATGCCGCCAGCAGAAGCGCCACCCACAACACGCCAGGCGCGATACGGCTGAGCAGATTCAGATCCGGCCCCAGCCCAAGCGGAATGATCGAGACCACCAGCAGATAGAAGCCCAGCGCGACGCCAATCGCCCCACCCTCACGCCAGGCCAGCCGCAGATCGCGCATGACCAGCGCGATAAACGCCTTCATGCTGCC
>CAYVFK010000068.1:0-6144 GCA_964450925.1 uncultured Hyphomicrobiaceae bacterium
TCGTGCAGAAGGTGCGCCAGGCCGAGCGCGAACGCCAGTTCGAGGAATACAAGGATCGTATCGGCGAGATCGTGAACGGCGTCATCAAGCGGGTCGAATACGGCAATGTCATCGTCGATCTGGGCCGCGCTGAAGCGATCATCCGCCGCGATGAAACCCTGCCGCGCGAGCAGTTCAAATACGGCGACCGCGTCCGCGCCTATATCTACGACGTGCGCCCGGAGACGCGCGGCCCGCAGATCTTCCTGTCGCGCACGCGGCCTGAGTTCATGGCCAAGCTGTTCATGCAGGAAGTGCCCGAAATTTACGACGGCATCGTCGAGATCAAGTCCGTCGCGCGCGACCCCGGCAGCCGCGCCAAGATCGCCGTTGTATCGCATGATACATCCATCGATCCGGTTGGGGCGTGCGTGGGTATGCGCGGCAGCCGCGTACAAGCGGTCGTGAACGAGCTTCAGGGCGAGAAGATCGACATCATACAGTGGTCGCCCGACGCTGCGACCTTCATCGTCAACGCGCTCGCGCCTGCCGAGGTGGTCAAGGTCGTGCTCGATGAAGACGCCGAGCGCATCGAGGTGGTTGTGCCGGATGACCAACTCAGCCTCGCGATTGGCCGGCGCGGGCAGAATGTCCGACTAGCTTCGCAACTCACCGGCTGGGACATTGATATCATGACCGAGGCGGAAGAAGCCGAGCGCCGCCAGAAGGAGTTTGCCGAACGCACGCGGACCTTCATGGACGCGCTGGATGTGGACGAGGTGATCGCCCAGCTTCTCGCCTCCGAAGGGTTCGCGTCTAACGAGGAACTGGCGTATGTCGATCTGGATGAGATCGCCGGAATCGAGGGCTTTGATGAGGATACCGCTCAGGAAATCCAGGATCGCGCCCGGGAGTTTCTGGAGCAGCGCGAAACCGAACTCGACGATCGCCGCAAGGAGCTTGGCGTCGAGGACGCCGTCACCGAGCTGCCTCATCTGAGCGGCGCGATGCTGGTCGCGCTGGGCGAGAACGACATCAAAACGGTGGAAGATGTGGCCGACTGCGCGGCCGATGACCTGCTCGGCTATGACGAGCGCACCGCCGAGGGACGCCAGCACATCGCCGGCCCGCTGGAGACCTTTGACTTGAGCCGGGAAGAAGCCGAAGACCTCATCATGCGCGCGCGCGTCGCAGCCGGCTGGTTCACCGAGGAAGACCTTGAAGCGGACCGCCGTGCCGCCGAAGCAGAGGCTGAGGCCGCGGCCGCCGCTGCTGAAGAAGCTGACGCCGAAGCAAAAACCGCGGCGAAGAGCTAGGCCAGGGGTGATTTCGGTGGCGGAACGCGCTATATCCAAAGGCGAGGCGATGAGGCGTTGCGCCGCCACGCGCGCGGCGCTGACTGAGTCTGAGCTGTTGCGTTTCGTGGCTGACGCTGATGACGTGATACGCTTCGATCTCAAGCGGAAGTTGCCGGGGCGCGGCGTCTGGGTCACCGCTTCGAAGCCGGTTCTAGCCGAGGCGGTAAAGCGCAAGGCTTTCAATCGATCGCTGCGCCGGAATGTCCATGCCCCACCGGATTTGCCCGACCAGGTCGAGGCGTCGCTGCGGCAGGACGCGCTTAACCGCTTGTCTTTAGCGAATAAGGCTGGACAGGTGGTGGCGGGTTTTGCAAAGGTCGGCGAAGCGATAAACAAGCGCAAAGCCGCCGCGCTGATCCACGCCGGGGAGGCCGCGCCGGATGGCTGTCGGCGCCTGGACAGGAAATACGTTGCCCAGGGCGACGATAACGTCGAGGCGCGCGCCGAACGAATTTTCCGGTTCCCTCTGGAGGCTTTGAGCCAGGCGCTCGGTCGGGAAAATGTAAACCATGCCGCGGTCTTGTGCGGCGGCGCGGGCGCAAGCTTCATTGCAGCGGCGAAGCGGCTGTGTCACTTCACGGGAGACGGGATCGCACACCGTAGCGATCCTTCGAGGGGCGAAACACCGGCCGGGGATGTAGAACCGGCGAAACAGGACACTGAATGAGCGATACCAAAGAGACCGACAGCGGCAACAAGCGCGCATCACGCAGGACGATCACCTTGAACCTTGGCAAGTCCGTCGAGCAGGGGCGCGTGCGACAGAGTTTCAGCCACGGCCGGTCAAAGCAGGTGCTCGTCGAGAAAAGGCGCAAGCGCACGACGGTGGCGCCGGAACCTCAGGCCGAGGCCGCAAAATCCGAAGCGCCCGCGTCGCAGGAGCCGGCCCAGACCAAGCCGCGCAGCGAGGCTCAGGCGCGTCCGGAGTCAAAGCCAGAGGCAAAGCGATCCGAGAAGAGCGAACGCGTCCTGCGCCAGCTCTCCGAGGAAGAGCGCGACGCCCGCGTTCGCGCGCTCGCCCAGGCTCGCAAGCGCGAGGAAGTCGAGCGCAAGGAGCGCGAACGCCGCGCCGCTGAAGAGGCCGAGCGCGAACGCGAACGTGCGGTCGAAGAGACAAAGCGCAAGGCCGAGGAAGAAGACGCGCAGCAGCAGGCCGGAACCGAACAGGTCGAGGCTCAGCAACCAGAGACAACAGAAACCTCAGAGGCCGCGCCGGCGCAAGTCGAGGCGCCCCAGGCCGATGCGGTGGTAGAACCGCCTTCAGCCGAGACCAAGGCAAGGACTGAAGCGCGCAAGCCCGCCGCTCGGCCGGTGGAAGACGCTGACGACGAGGAGACTCGCAAGGGTAAAGCGGATTCTCGGGGCAAAAAGGGCCGCGTTGAGCAGCGACCCGTTCCCAAGCGCCCGGCCGGCGAGGAACGTCGCGCCCGCTCCAAGCTGACGCTCTCCAATGCGCTTGACGATGAGCACCGCGAGCGCAGCTTGGCTTCGCTGCGCCGCCACCGCGAACGCCAGAAGAAGCAATCCGCCGCTGCGCGCGAGGAAGGCAAGAAGATCAGGCGCGAGGTGCAGATCCCTGAGGCGATCACCATTCAGGAACTGGCAAACCGCATGACCGAGCGCGCGGTTGATGTCATCAAGTTCCTGATGAAGCAGGGCCAAATGCACAAGATCAACGACGTGATCGACGCGGATCTGGCTGAGCTGATCGTCATGGAATTCGGCCATAGCCCCAAGCGCGTATCGGAAGCTGACGTGGAAGAAGGCTTTATCGGCGGCCAGGATCGCGACGAAGATCTGCAGCCGCGCGCGCCGGTTGTCACGGTCATGGGCCATGTCGACCACGGCAAGACGTCGCTGCTGGATGCGCTGCGAAAAGCGAATGTCGTCGCTGCCGAGGCCGGTGGCATCACTCAGCATATTGGCGCGTATCAGGTGGAAACCGACGATGGCCGGCCGGTAACCTTCATTGACACGCCGGGCCACGCCGCATTCACCTCAATGCGTGCGCGCGGCGCGAAGGCGACCGACGTCGTCGTGCTGGTGGTGGCGGCAGATGACGGCGTCATGCCCCAGACTATCGAGGCGATCGACCATGCCAAGGCAGCAGGGGTGCCGATCGTTGTCGCCATCAACAAGATCGACAAGCCGGACGCTGACCCGAACCGAGTGCGTACCGAATTGCTGCAACATGAAGTCATCGTGGAGAGCATGTCGGGCGAGACGCTGGAAGTGGAGGTATCCGCACTCAAGCGCCTCAATCTTGACCGGCTGCTAGAGGCGATCCAACTCCAGGCCGAATTACTGGAGCTGCGCGCTAACCCGGAACGCCCGGCAGAAGGCGTTGTGATCGAGGCCAAGCTGGAGCGCGGGCGCGGCCCGGTTGCCACGGTTCTGATCCAGCGCGGCACGCTTAAGGTGGGCGAGGTGGTTGTTGCCGGCCGCGCCTGGGGCAAGGTGCGCGCGCTCATCAACGATCGCGGCGAGAATACCGTGAAAGCTGGACCTTCCGAGCCGGTGGAAATCCTGGGCCTGGACAGCGCACCGGAAGCCGGCGACCAGATCGCCGTTGTGGAAAACGAGGCGCGTGCGCGCGAAATCACTGATTACCGTCAGCGCAAGCTGCGCGAGGTCAAGGCAGCCGGTGCGGGCGGCCGCGGCTCGCTTGAGCAGATGATGAGCCAACTGGGCGAAGCCGGCGCGAAGGAATTCCCGCTTATCATCAAGGGCGACGTGCAGGGCTCGGTCGAAGCGATCACCGCTGCGCTCGATAAACTCGGCACCGAGGAAGTGCAGGCCCGCGTTGTCCATGCCGGCGTCGGCGGCGTGACCGAATCAGACGTCACGCTGGCGAAGGCATCGGATGCGGCGGTTGTCGGCTTCAATGTCCGCGCAAACAACCAGGCTCGCCAGGCCGCGCGCCAGGAAGGCATCGAAATCCGTTACTATAACGTGATTTACGATCTGGTCGACGACATCAAGGCGGCGATGTCCGGCCTGCTGGCGCCGACGCTGCGCGAAACCTTCCTCGGCAACGCCGAAATCCTGGAGGTGTTCAACATCACCAAGGTCGGCAAGGTCGCGGGCTGCCGCGTCACAGAGGGCAAGGTCGAGCGCGGCGCGGGCGTGCGTCTGATCCGCGACAACGTCGTCATCCACGAGGGCAAGCTCTCCACGCTCAAGCGCTTCAAGGATGAGGTGAAGGAAGTTCAGGCGGGGCAGGAATGCGGCATGTCCTTCGAGAGGTACGAGGACATGCGCGCAGGCGACGTCATCGAATGCTACCGCGTCGAGTCGGTGGAGCGCTCGCTGTAGGGCAGGCCCGCCATTCCTGCCGACGGCACACCTCCCGCACACTGCCTCTCTGGATAAGGAGGTCATGACATGGCCAAGCGGCGAACAGCGCGCGGTCCATCCCAGCGTCAGCTTCGCGTTGGCGAGATGTTGCGGCACACCTTGGCGGATCTGCTGTTGCGCGGCGACATTGCGGACCCGGAACTGAACGATCTTCGCATCACGATCGCCCAGGTTCAACCCAGCCCGGATATGCGCCAAGCGACGGTTTATGTACAAACGGCCCAGGATCAAATGAAGCTGGCGCTGGAGGCGTTATCGCGGCACCGGAAGTTTTTGCGCGGAGAGCTAGGCAGGCGAGTCGAACTGAAATACATCCCCGAATTGCGCTTCGCCGCCGATACCTCGATCGATACGGGCGAGCGGATCGACGCAATTCTGCGGTCGCCTGAGGTGACCCGCGATCTAGATTGAACACGACCGCGAACACGATAATCACGAGATACTTCCAGTCACATGGCGTCAAAACCGATACAGGGCGGATCACGGAGCAAGCGCGCGACGGTCAATGGCTGGCTCGTGCTGAACAAGCCGATCGGGCTGACCTCCACCGCAGCGCTCAACAAGGTCAAGCGGCTGTTCAACGCGCGCAAGGCCGGCCACGCCGGCACGCTCGACCCGCTCGCCACTGGCGTCCTGCCGATTGCCTTCGGCGAAGCGACCAAGACAGTCCCCTACGCCGTCGACTCGGAAAAAGGCTATCGCTTTACTGTCTGTTGGGGGGCGGAGACCACCACTGACGACAGCGAGGGCGAATCAACAGATCAGAGCGAAGCCCGGCCCTCGCGCGAGCAGATCGAAGCGGCGCTTGGCGACTTTCGTGGAGAGATCGAACAGACCCCGCCACGCTTCTCCGCCGTGAAGGTCGAGGGCGCGCGCGCTTATGACCTGGCCCGCGAGGGCGAAGCGTTCGAGTTAAGTTCGCGCATCGTGGAGGTCCATCGCCTTGAGATCATCGAGATGCCTGACCGCGACACCTGCGTGTTCGAGGCGGACTGCGGACGCGGCACTTATGTCCGGGCGATCGCGCGCGATCTGGGCCGCACGCTCGGCTGCCTCGGCCATATCTGCGCGCTGGAGCGCACACGTGTCGGCGGCTTCCGCATCACGGAGGCCGTGACGCTGGATGAGATCGAAGCCGCGGCGGAAGGCGAGCCGGACGCGTTGCAGGCGCTGCTGGCTCCGGTACACGCCGCGCTTGCCAAGCTGCCGGAGATTCGTCTGTCACAGCAGGATGCAGCCCGCATCCGGCGAGGACAGGCGGTGCTGCTGCGCGGCCGCGATGGGCCGATCCTGAACGGCAAGGCCTTTGCCACGACCCGCGGCACGCTTGTCGCGCTGGGTGAAGTATCGAAGGGCGAGTTCACGCCGGAGCGCGTGTTCAACCTGCCCATGCCATAATCTGGCGGCGTCCTCCCGCGCGAGACTGCCAGAGCCGGGCGGCGGATCACAT
>CAYVFK010000068.1:6244-8872 GCA_964450925.1 uncultured Hyphomicrobiaceae bacterium
CACATTGCTCAGACTTGCCACATCACTCAGACTTGCCACGTCCATAAGACTTGGCGCTTGACACGCCGGGCAATCTGGCCACATTCACCGCTTGACGCTTGCTGGACGACATCCCGGCTTGCCGTGTCGATCACAACCATGAATTGAGGAGTACACGATGTCGATTACACCGGAACGCAAGAAGACGCTCATCGAGGAATTTGGCACGAAGCCGAACGATACCGGCTCGCCCGAGGTACAAGTCGCAGTGCTTACCGAGCGTATCTCGAACCTGACCGACCACTTCAAGTCGCACAAGAAGGACAACCATTCGCGGCGCGGCCTGCTCAAAATGGTGAGCCAGCGACGCCGCCTGCTCGACTATGTGAAGGCAAAAGATCGTCAGCGTTACCTGGACCTGATCCAGCGCCTCGGCATCCGCCGCTGACCTTAACCGCGACGCCACGACGTAGTCCCTCCGGCGTAGAGCCGCTGTTTATCGAGATCCCTCGCGGGCAGCGGCGATTCCGCTCTATGATGGACAGCAAATTCGCGGTACACCATCTCTGCTCGCAAGAGACAAGAAAGAAACGATGGCTCGGCAGTCCGGCTGAGCCAAGGTAATTGGAAGATCAATGTTCGATATACACCGCAAGGAAATCAGTTGGGGCGGCCGTCCGCTCATCATGGAAACCGGGCGTATTGCCCGCCAGGCCGACGCCGCCGTCTTGGTGCAGTATGGCGACACCTCCGTGCTGGCAACGGTCGTCGCTGAGAAACAGCCCAGGTCCGGCTTAGACTTTTTCCCGCTTACTGTGCACTACCAGGAAAAAACCTACGCCGCTGGAAAGATCCCTGGTGGCTTTTTCAAACGCGAAGGGCGGCCCTCTGAGAAGGAGACACTCACTTCACGCCTGATCGACCGGCCGATACGCCCGCTGTTCGCGGCCGGCTTCAAGAACGAAACACAGGTCATCGCCACGGTGCTTTCCCACGATATGGAAAACGATCCAGACATCGTGGCGATGGTCGCAGTGTCGGCGGCGCTCACCCTTTCCGGCATTCCATTCCTTGGGCCGATTGGCGCAGCACGCGTCGGCTACATTGAAGGCGACTACGTGTTGAACCCGGCCATTGACGACATGGGCGACAGCAAACTCGACCTGATTGTTGCTGGAACCGGCGATGCCGTAATGATGGTCGAGTCAGAGGCCAATGAGCTTCCCGAAGACGTGATGCTGGAAGCCGTAATGTTCGGCCACGAGCAATTCCAGCCAGTTATCGACGCGATCATCGACCTCGCGGAAACCGCCGCGAAAGACCCTTGGGTCGTGCCTGAAAGCGACAACACGGATGTCAAGGCAAAGGTCGCGGCAGCGGCAACGGACGGCCTCTCCAACGCCTACAAGACCAGCGAGAAGCAGGTGCGTCAGGAAAAGGTCGCCGAAGTCCGCGCGAAAGTGGTCGAGCAACTCGTTCCGGAGGATGACAACGGTACGATGGCGCAGGCGGTGTCCGAGGCCTTCAAGTCGGTCGAGAAGGACGTTGTCCGCGGCGACATCCTCACCACCAAGAAGCGGATCGACGGTCGCAACCTGGACACTGTTCGCCCGATCACTTCGGAGGTCGGCATACTGCCGCGTGCGCACGGCTCGGCGCTGTTCACTCGCGGCGAAACACAGGCGCTTGTGGTGGCCACACTCGGCACGGGTGAGGACGAGCAGTTTGTCGATGCGTTGGAGGGTACCTATAAGCAGAAATTCATGCTGCACTACAACTTCCCGCCATTCTCGGTCGGCGAAACCGGCCGCATCGGCACCCCCGGACGGCGCGAAATCGGCCACGGCAAGCTGGCTTGGCGGGCGATCAATCCGATGATGCCAGCACAGGACGCGTTTCCCTACACAGTGCGGGTTGTCTCCGAGATTACCGAGTCCAATGGCTCATCCTCGATGGCCACTGTCTGCGGAGCGTCGCTGGCCATGATGGATGCGGGCATCCCGCTCAAGAGCCCCGTCGCCGGGATCGCGATGGGCCTGATCAAGGAGGCGGATGACTTCGCTGTGTTGTCCGACATCCTCGGCGATGAGGACCATCTTGGCGATATGGATTTCAAGGTCGCCGGGACAGCCGATGGCGTCACCTCGCTGCAGATGGACATCAAGATCACCGGCATTAACCGGGATATCATGCAGGTCGCGCTGGATCAGGCGAAACAGGGACGGCTTCATATCCTGGAGGAGATGCGGAAAGCTCTCGAGCACGCGCGCCCTGCGGTCGGCGCGAACGCCCCACGCATCGAGATCATCACGATCCCGACCGACAAGATCCGCGATGTGATTGGTCCAGGCGGGGCGGTGATCCGTGCGCTTGTTGAGGAAACCGGGGCCAAGATCGACATCAGCGACGATGGCACGGTAAAGATCGCGGCGGCCAACGAAGCCTCGATCGCCGACGCAATGAGTCGGATCAAGGGCCTGACCTCCGAGCCGGAAGTCGGTGAAATCTACAAGGGCAAGGTTGTCAAGGTCGTGGACTTCGGCGCGTTCGTGAACTTCTTCGGGCCGAAAGACGGGCTGGTGCATATTTCCCAGCTTTCCGCGGAAAGGGCCAAGTCGGTTGGCGATTATGTGAAGGAAGGCGATCAGG
>CAYVFK010000069.1:0-8703 GCA_964450925.1 uncultured Hyphomicrobiaceae bacterium
GGCCTGATGCGCTACGGCATCCCCGACTTCAAGATGGAAAAGCACATCGTCGAGCGTCGGGTCGAGCAGATGGAGGCGGAGGGCGTGACCTTCCACTGCAATACCGAGGTCGGCAAGGATGTCAGCGCCGAGGAGCTTGAGCGCACGCATGACGCGGTGCTGCTAGCCGGCGGCGCCGAGCATCCTCGAGATCTTCCGATCCCTGGACGCGAACTTGACGGCATCCATTTTGCTATGGATTTCCTGACCCTGCAAAACCGAAAGGTCGCGGGCGAACCGCTGGGCGATGTCGAACAGATCAGCGCGACTGGCAAGCACGTCATCGTCATCGGTGGCGGCGACACCGGCTCGGACTGCATTGGCACATCGTTCCGGCAAGGAGCCGCGTCGGTCACGCAGCTGGAAATCATGCCGAAACCGCCTGAGAAGGAAAACAAGCTGCTGACATGGCCGCACTGGCCGTTGAAGCTGCGAACCTCTTCCAGCCAGGAGGAAGGCGCTCACCGCGACTGGAGCGTGATGACGGAGTATTTCAGCGGCTCGAACGGCAAGGTCGAGCAGCTTCACTGCGTGCGCGTCGACGAGAAGATGCAGAAGGTCCCTGGCACCGAGTTTCAGATGCGTGGTGATCTGATCCTGCTGGCGATGGGGTTTATACACCCGCGCCACGGTGGGCCGGTTCGTGAATTGGGCGTCCAGCTCACCGAGCGCGGCAATGTTGCGGCGGATGATCACAAATATTTAACATCTCGCGATAAGATATTTGTCGCGGGTGATATGCGGCGCGGGCAATCTCTTGTCGTCTGGGCAATCCGGGAAGGCCGTCAGGCTGCGCGGGCCATCGACGAATTTCTTATGGGTGAGAGCCTGCTGCCGCGCTAAGCAACAGCGGGCGGACGAGTGATGCGTCCGGCCTCCGAGATCCGAATGCACCGCCTTGGAGGGCGAATGGCGACGAAAGTCTAATGACCTTTTAGCCAATATCGCCCTCCACGCAGATGATTTAATTCTGAAGAAGCCGTAAAAAGAGCTTCAGCGGCCTTTGGCCGCCAATGATCCACAGGGAGGAAAGTGCTCATGACGAAGAAGTCACTGTCACGTCGTACCGTGCTGAAGGCGAGCGCCGGGACGGCGGCGTTCGCGCTTGCGGGAACTGGTCCGTTTCATTTTATCCGTGACGCGTGGGCGGACACGTTTCGCAACAACCCGACCGGGTCGACCGTAACCCTCGGTTTCAACGTGCCGCAGTCAGGCGCATATGCCGACGAAGGCGCTGACGAGCTTCGTGCTTACGAGCTGGCTGTCGAGCACCTGAACGGTACCGGCGCCGACAACGGTATGATGGAGACGTTCAAATACGCGGACGGTTCGCCCAACTCGCTGACTGGCCAGGGCATTCTTGGCAAGAAGGTCGAGTATGTGACCGGCGACACCCAGACCAAGTCGGACGCGGCACGCGCTTCGGCCCGCTCGATGATCGAGAAGGACGGCGCGATCATGATCACCGGCGGTTCCTCCTCCGGTGTGGCTGTTGCTGTGCAATCGCTTTGCCAGGAAGCTGGTATTATTTTTATGGCCGGCCTGACCCACGCTAACGACACAACCGGCAAGGACAAGCGCGCCAACGGGTTCCGCCACTTCTTCAACTCTTACATGTCCGGCGCGGCGCTGGCACCGGTGTTGAGGAACGCGTACGGAGCGGACCGTAAAGCCTACTATCTCACAGCTGACTACAACTGGGGCTACACCACCGAACAGGCGATTTCAGAAGCAACCGAGGGCATCGGCTGGGAGACCGTCAACAAGGTCAAGACGCCGCTAGGCGCGGGCGACTTCTCGTCCTACATCACCCCGGTTCTGCAGTCTGGCGCCGATACCCTCGTGCTGGTGCACTACGGCGGCGACATGGTCAACTCGCTGACCAACGCGGTGCAGTTCGGCTTGCGCGAAGCGCAGGCGAACGGCAAGGACTTCCAGATCGTCGTGCCGCTGTACTCGCGCTTGATGGCTCGCGGCGCCGGCGCGAACGTCAAGGGCATCTTCGGTTCCACCAACTGGCACTGGTCGCTCGATGATGAGGGCTCCAAGGCCTTCGTTCAGTCCTTCGGCAACAAATACGGCTTCCCGCCCTCCCAGGCGGCCCACACGTGCTACTGCCAGACGCTGTTGTACGCCGATGCGGTCGAGCGTGCCGGCACGTTTAGCCCGTGCGGGGTTGTCGAAGCGCTGGAGACCGGCGACGGTCTGCCGGGCGTCGACTTGCCGGAAAACACTGGCTTCGCCTTCGATGGGCTCGGCAACGGCCCGACGCTTTATCGCGCCGCCGACCATCAGGCTTTCAAGGATGTGCTCGTCGTGAAGGGCAAGGAGAGCCCGGACTCCGAGTTCGACCTGCTGGAGATCGTCGAGGTCACCCCGGTGGAGCAAGTATGGTATGCGAGCGACCATCCGCAGTTTGCGGGCGGCGAACTCGGTGAGTGCAACCCGGGAGCCTGATCGCGCCTGATACCGGAACATGCGGGGCAGTCGTCTTAGCCGGCTGCCCCGCTGGCCGGTCCTGTCTCCTGCCAGAGCGGGAGACGATAATCGCGATGGTGGATGCGATGGACGCGATACTCCTGCAAATTCTCAACGGCCTGGACAAGGGATCGGCCTATGCGCTGATCGCACTCGGGCTGACCCTGATTTTTGGAACGCTGGGCGTGGTCAACTTCGCCCACGGTGCGCTTTTTGCGCTCGGGGCTTTTTGCGCTGTGACGATCAGCACCTTGTTCACCGCGTCTTTCGAGACGATCGATCCGACGCGAACGGACTTTCTTGGCAACCCGTTGAGAGTGCAAACCCCGTATGTGGAGGCGTGGTTTGGCGAGGCGGTCGGCGCTTTCTTGATAGACTGGTCCGTGCCACTATCCATCCTTCTTGCGATTCCTGTCATGGGGCTGATCGGACTTGCGATGGAGCGCGGGCTTATCAAGCATTTCTACAAGCGCCCTCATGCCGACCAGATTCTCGTAACCTTCGGTCTTGCCATCGTCTTGCAACAGATCATTAAGTATTTCTATGGCGCGAACCCAGTGCCGATGCCTGCACCTGATGCGTTCAAGGGTTCTGTCGACTTTGGCGTGCTGATCGGGCTAGAGCCGCTGACCATTATGTACCCTTACTGGCGGCTCATATATTTCCTGTTTGCATTGGTCATCATCGGCGCGATCTTCGCATTTCTCAGATACACAACCTTTGGCATGGTCGTGCGCGCAGGCATGGCCGACCGCGAGACTGTCGGATTGCTAGGAATCAATATCGGTCAGCGCTTCACGATCATGTTTGCGATCGCGGCGATTGTCGCCGGGTTGGCCGGCGTAATGTACACCCCGATCGTTTCGCCCAACTACAACATGGGGATGAATTTCCTCGTGCTGAGTTTCGTGGTGGTGGTTGTGGGCGGCATGGGCAGCCTGCCGGGCGCGGTTGCCGCAGGCTTCCTCCTGGGAATCCTCGAAAGCTTCGCGTCGATGGGTGCGGTGATCGACGTCCTCCCGGGGATCAACCAGATCATCATCTACCTCATCGCGATCATCGTGCTGCTCGTGCGTCCGCGCGGCCTGATGGGGCGTAAGGGTGTGATGGAGGAGTGAGCCAATGCTCGGACTGCAGCGCAAAGACTTATATCTCTTTCTCTTCGTGGCGATTATCGCCATTTTTGCGCCGGTATTGCTGAATCCGTTCCCGGTCGATTCCGGCTTGGCGCGCTTCAACGCAGGTTACCCCGATCTGATGCAGCGCTTCGTGATCTTCGGGATCTTCGCTATCGGCTTCAACCTGCTGTTTGGACTGACGGGCTATCTGTCATTCGGACATGCGGCGTTCCTCGGCATCGGGTCATATGCCGGCGTTTGGATGATGAAGCTGCTGACCATGAACGTTCTGCCCGCGATCGCGGCATCCATTCTGATCGCCGGCCTGTTCTCCGTCGTCATCGGCTACATCTGCTTGCGCAGGGCTGGCATCTATTTCGCCATCTTAACCCTCGCATTTGCGCAAATGTCGTTTGCGCTCGCCTATTCGGTGCTCACGCCGATCACCGCGGGCGAGACCGGGCTACAGCTTTCCCTAGCGGACCCGCGCATCATCGACAGCGTTGCGGAATCCCGGTCGATTCCGCCGACCAATCTGTTCGGGTGGACGATGCGTGATGGCTTCGAACTCACGATGGGCGGATGGGCCTTCACGTTCAACTTCGGCTACTATTTCTGCGCGCTCATGATGCTCATCGCCTTTTACATTTCGATCCGCATCTTCCGCTCCTCGTTTGGGATGACCCTGCGCGCGGTGAAATCCAATCAGACCCGGCTGAACTACGTCGGCATCAACACAAAGCCTTACATGCTGGTGGTCTTCGTGATTTCCGGCATGTATGCGGGCCTTGCTGGCGGCCTCATGGTCGCGGTTGACCCGCTCGCGGGCGCTGACCGGATGTTCTGGACGGCCAGCGGCGAGGTTGTGCTCATGACGATACTGGGTGGCGCTGGTACGCTACTCGGACCAGTCCTCGGCGCGGGCATGATCAAGTATTTCGAGAACATCTTCTCGCGTCTGAACGAGCGCGATCTCAACGAGATGTTCGGGTTCCTTCCCGATGGCCTGCAGAACGCGGCCGTAAACGTTGCACAACTCTTCGTCGGCGATGGCTGGTTGATGACGCTCGGCCTGATGTTCATGCTGGTTGTGATCTTTCTGCCCGGCGGACTGATGGAAGGTTTCAGCCGATTGGCAAAGATGTTCTCACGGCGAACTCAGGACGATGAACCCGAGCGTGCGCCGGCCGCGCAACGCCAGCCCGCAGAGTAAGGGAGAGGTCCGTGGCAACTCTTGAAGTTCGGGGCGTGAACAAGAATTTCGGTGGCGTGCAAGCGCTGCACGATGTCAATCTGAGCGTTGAGGAGGGCAGTGTTCATGCGATCATTGGCCCGAATGGCGCTGGCAAATCGACCCTGTTGAACTGCATGGTCGGCCGTTTGCTGCCCGATAGCGGCAGCGTGACGTTCAACGGTCAGTCGCTGATCGGCCGCCGCCCCCACGAGATCAACCAGTTGGGGGTGTCGCGTGTGTTTCAAACACCGGAAATCTTTCCGGACCTGACACTGATCGAGAATGTGATCGTCCCCGCACTGGCCAAGCGTGACGGCGCTTTCAACTTCCACCCCTGGGCAAGAGTGGAAAGCCAAAGGGACTTGATGGGAGAGGCCGAGCATGTTCTCGAGGAAGTTGGCCTCATCAACATCAAGGACTTGACCGCGTCAAGCCTGTCACGCGGCGACAAGCGGCGGCTTGAGATGGCAATGTGCCTCGTGCAGCACCCGAAGCTGCTGCTTCTCGATGAGCCGACCGCAGGCATGTCCCGCGCCGACACCAACGCGACGATCGACCTGCTCCAGCAGATCGGTGAACGCGGCATCACCAAGGTCGTCATCGAGCATGACATGCATGTCGTTTTTTCTCTCGCGCAGAAAATTTCTGTCATGGCACAGGGGACCGTGCTCGTCGAAGGTGAGCCGACAGCCATCAAAGGCGACCCGAAGGTGCAGGAAGCTTATCTCGGAGGAGCCCATTTATGAGTGAACAAGCCGCGCCGCTTGGCGTCAACCTTGCAACGGACCGCGCCCCGAGTGTCGAGCCAGTGCGCGCGCAAGGGGGCCAGCGCGCTTACTTTTCCGCCTGGGAAATGCACGCTTATTACGGTGAGAGCTACATCGTCCAGGGCGTAAGTTTCGATATACGCGAAGGCGAGATTCTGGCGCTGTTGGGCCGCAATGGCGCGGGCAAGACCTCGACGCTCCGCACGATCGCGCGTCTCGACAGCCCCGAACTCAAGCATGGGGAGATCTGGCTCGATCACCAGCCTCTGCATGAGCTGCGCGCCCATGAAGCTTCGCGCGCCGGTATCGCGCTGGTGCCGGAGGACCGTCGGATCATTGCCGGCCTGACCGTGGAAGAAAATCTGAAGCTGGCGCAGATTTCCGCCCCGCATGGCTGGAGCCTTGATCGGATCTATGAAAGTTTCCCGCGCCTTGGCGAGCGCCGTTGGCAAGAAGGCGTGACGCTGTCAGGTGGCGAGCAGCAGATGCTGGCAATCGGTCGGGCGCTGGCGCAGGACATCAAGCTGCTACTACTCGACGAGCCTTATGAAGGTCTTGCCCCGGTGATCGTCCAGGAAATCGAGCGGATCTTGTCGGACATCAAAAAACTTGGCATCACCACCATCATCGTTGAGCAAAACGCGATCGCCGCGCTGAACCTGGCCGATCGCTGCATCATCCTCGACATGGGACAGATCGTCTTCGATGGCACGGCGCAGGAGGTGATCGACAGCGAGGAAATGCGCCAGCAATACCTCGCACTCTGAATCTTGGCGCATGGTATCCGTCAAGATTTTTTGCGGGTGCGGTAATAGCTCACGGCTCAGCGCGTTGCCTTGAGCCACGCCCTACCATACACTTCCGCTCGCGTGTCAGCGCATGACCGTTCGGTGATGGCTGCCCGCAAACCGGGAGAAAATCATGCGCAAGCCTCGCACGGCGCTTCGCACTCTGGCGCTGTCCTGTATGGCGCTCGGCGTGGCGATGCTGTTCGCGTCGGTGTTCGATACACGGGCGCAAGATCCGGGCGAGTCTGCCCTAATCAAGCGCGGCCTTGTGATCGAAATCGACGGCGCGATTGGCCCGGCGACCACCCGGCTGGTCGAAAATGGCCTAAAGGAAGCCGAAAGCCGCGGCGCAACGCTGGCCGTGCTGCGTATTGATACCCCCGGCGGACTCGTGACCAGCACGCGCGATATCATCCGCGCGATCATCGCCGCGCCTGTTCCCGTCATCGGTTATGTCGCTCCCGCCGGCGCGCGCGCAGCCAGCGCCGGCACCTACATCATGTACGCCACGCATCTCGCTGCGATGGCGCCCGGTACGAATATTGGCGCAGCGACCCCGGTGCAGATGGGTGGCACCCCAAGCCTCCCCGGCTCCGAGCCGCAGAACGATGATGGCGGCGGCAATCAGGATCAGTCCGGAGAAAGCTCTGAGGGAGAAGGTGCGGGAGAGCAAGGTTCGGACAGCGAAAATCAGTCCGAAAGTCCCAGCCAACCAGATGAACCGGGCACGGCCAAAGCCGTGAACGACGCAGTCGCCTTCATCCGCAGTCTCGCCGAATTGCGCGGGCGTAACGCCGAATGGGCGGAGCAGGCTGTGCGCCAGGCCGCCAGCATCTCCGCGAGCGACGCACGCGACAAGGGTGTGATCGAGATCGTCTCGACAAGCCTGACCGATCTGATGCAACAAGTTGATGGCCGCACGGTTGAAATTGACGATGTTGAGCGCGTGCTCGACACGGCGGGCATCCAGCTTGAAACCTTCGAGCCAAGCACGCTGACCCGCGTCCTCGGCATTCTCGCAAACCCGAACGTCGCCTTCATCTTCATGCTAGTCGGCATCTACGGGCTCATCTTCGAGTTCGCCAACCCCGGCACCATCGGCCCTGGCGTTATTGGCGTGATATGCCTGGTCATCGGACTTTATTCGCTCAACCAGTTGCCGCTTGACTATGCCGGGCTGACATTGGTGCTGCTGGGGCTGGCCTTCATGGTCGCCGAAGCGTTGACGCCCACCTTCGGAATACTGGGCTTTGGCGGGCTGGCCGCATTCATCCTGGGCTCGCTGTTTCTTATCGATACGGATGTGCCTGAGTATCAGCTGTCCACCGGCGTGATCGCGAGCACGGCGCTCGCGAGCGGATTGCTGCTCGTGATCGTCCTCGGTTACGCTTGGCGCTCGCAGACGCGCAAGGTGACGGCTGGGCCGAACCCCTATGTCGGGGAGGCGGCCACCGTGCTGGAATGGTCAAACGGCGAGGGTTACGTCCGCGCCCAGGGCGATCGCTGGCACGCGCGCGGCGATGTCGACGTCAAGCCGGGCGACCAGGTAGAAATCAAGAAAATCGACGGGCTGACGCTGATGGTCGGCGCACGCGACAGCGGGCGTAAATCTGGCTGACCTTCTTTCGCGGATATCGAATTTTGCTATTAAAGGAGCCTCGCCATGCAGTTCCTACAAGTAGACGCTATCGCCATTCTGGTCCTCGCGGGCCTCATCATCTTTGTGCTCAGCTCAGCGATCAAGATCCTGCGCGAGTATGAGCGAGGTGTCGTGTTCACGCTCGGTCGCTACACGCGCGTTGTCGGGCCAGGCCTGATCATTATCATCCCGATTGTCCAGCAAATGGTGAAGACCGACATGCGCATCTTCACCGACGATGTGCCGTCACAAGACGTGATCTCGCGCGATAACGTGTCGGTCAAGGTCAACGCGGTCATTTATTACCGGATCGTCGACGCGGAAAAGGCGATCATCAATGTCGAGAACTTTACCAAGGCAACCAGCCAACTCGCGCAAACCACGCTGCGCTCAGTACTCGGTAAGCATGAATTGGACGAGATGCTGGCTGAACGCGACAAGCTCAATGCTGACATCCAACAGATCCTCGACGAGCAGACCGATGCGTGGGGCATCAAGGTGTCCAACGTCGAGATCAAGCACGTCGACATCGACGAGAGCATGGTTCGCGCCATCGCCCGCCAGGCCGAGGCCGAGCGCTACCGGCGCGCGCGCATCATCAACGCCGAAGCCGAGCAGCAGGCGGCGGAGAAGCTGGTCG
>CAYVFK010000070.1:0-8702 GCA_964450925.1 uncultured Hyphomicrobiaceae bacterium
GATAGGCGGTCCACAGCGCGCGCCACTCGGCCTCGTCTTCCGCGCGCAGCGGCCTGATCTGCGTCGCCATTACATCGCTCGCGTTTATTCCGCCGCCTGCCGAGGCGCTTCCAGCATTACGGGCTGGCGCTCTGACCAGCCCTGCTCCCGCCCAGCAACGATCACCGGCGGCGCGGCATAAATCCGCCGCCGCCCAGTGAGCGCTGCCGCCAGCCGCTTGCTCACGCTGGTACGCGCATCATGCTTGCGGATGAAGGCTGTCAGACGCGGCACGATCTCCTTGCGGAAGCGTGAGCCGTTGAAAATCCCGAAGTGCCCGACGCCCGGTTGCAGCCAGTGCGCCCGTTTCGACCGCGCCAGAGCGCTGCACAGCGTGTGCGCGGCATGGCACTGTCCAACTCCGGTGATGTCGTCTTTCTCTCCCTCCACCGTCATCAGTGCGGTGCGCCGGATCACGCCCGGGTCAATGCGCTGGCCGCGATGGGTCATCTCGCCCCTCGGCAGCCTGTGGCGAACGAACACCTCATCAACCGTCTGAAGATAGAACTCCGCCGTCAGGTCCATGACCGCAAGATACTCGTCGTAAAACTTGCGGTGCTTCTCCGCTGAGTCGCCGTCGCCCTTCACGAGATTGAAGAACAGCTCGCGATGCGCGTTGATGTGCCGGTCAAGATTCATGGTCATGAAGCCGGTGAGCTGGAGAAAGCCGGGATAGACCGAGCGGCCATAACCGGCATTGGGCCAGGGAACCGTCGTGATGACGTGGCGGGCGAACCATGCCGTGCCGCGCTTCTCAGCGAGGTCGTTGACGACCGTCGGGTTGATGCGTGTGTCAACTGGCCCGCCCATGAGGATCATGCTGCGCGGCACATGCGGCGACTTGCGCGCCTCCATGTCCGCGACCGCCGCCAGCACCGGCACCGACGGCTGGCACACCGCCATGACATGCACGTCGCCGCGGAACAATTCGATCATCTCCTCGACATAATCGATGTAGTCGTGCAGATCGAACTGGCCGACACCGCGCGGCACGCGGCGCGCATCCTCCCAATCGGTGATATAGACGTCATGCTCGGGCAGCATTCCCTCCACTGTGCCGCGCAGCAGAGTTGCGAAGTGCCCGGACATCGGCGCGACGATCAGCACGCGGGGCTGGCGCGCGGCTCGCGAATCCAGCGTGTCCCGGCGGAAATGCAGCAGCCGGCAGAACGGCTTGCGCCAGACCGTCTCTTCTTCCACGCGGACCTTGCGCCCCAAAACTTCCGCATGGCGAATACCGAATTCCGGTTTTGGATATCGCCGTGTGGTCCGCTCAAGGAGCTCGCATGCGGCGACGCTACCCTTGCCGAACGTCGTGCGCCCCAGCGGATTGAACGGGTTTCGCATCATCAGGCTGTAGGAATCGCTCGCCGCGCGCGCCGGCCCCATGGCGGCGGCCGTCATTTCATAGAGGTGGTATAGCACTGGCAAAAACCCCGCATCGTTGGCCCTGCGCCCGGTTTGGGACACACGTCAGCCGTTAGTTTACGCCCATTGCTGCACCGCAACAATGGCGGCGGTATGGAGAAGCTGAACGGCTGTTGAGAAGCGGGAGGTTATTGCGCCGCGGAGCCAGCGCCAAGAAGCGCGGCCGTCTTTTCCCCGTCGAGTTCGCGGCGCAATCGATCTGCGATTGTGTCGATACTGTCACCGTAGGCGAAATGGGTGACGTATTCGCCGTTCTCGTCCATCAGGTAGGTGAAGGCGCTGTGGTCCATCAAATAGCCGCTCGCGGAGTTCTCCATCTCCACTTTCGCGTAATAGACGCGGTAAGCTTGGGCGGCTTGCGTGATCTGCTCTTCCGAGCCGGTCAACCCGACGATCTGCGCGCTGAAGTTAGAGACATATGCGGCCATGCGCGCGGGCGTATCGCGTTCAGGGTCAACCGTGATGAAGACCGGGGTAACCTCGTCAGCGAGCGGGCCGATCTTGTCGAGGGCGACGCTCACGCTGTTCAGCTTGGCTGGGCAAACATCCGGGCAATGCGTGAAGCCGAAGAAAACCAGCATGTGTTTGCCGGCGAAATCCTGCTGCGTGACCGTCTCGCCGTTTTGGTTCACCAGCTCGAAAGGTCCGCCGATCAAGGCCCTACCACTGCTCTGCGCGTTCTGTGTCTGGATTGGATTCTGGATCTGCTGCAGTGCGAGATGAATGCTGATGCCCAGCGCGAAAGCCACGAGCAGAAACAAGCTATATCTAATCCAGCGCAACATTTTCGGCTCCCTGTAATCTAAGAGTGAAATAAGCCCGAAAACCCGTTGCAGCAATAGCCAGACGCTGACATCGCGTCGCACGATCCACAGCTCTCAACTGTCCTGGCTTTATGAAACAACCGAATCAATTGATACAAGGCTGGGGGAGTGGGAGCGTCATTGGGTGCACACAATCGACATTCGGATCAAGCACGGATGAGTGCGATGGAGGCGGAATCGACCGATCTCGGTGGCGCGCCTCCAGGAGCTGGCTGGCATACATCGCCACAGGCCGGGCCGTTTGCCATGGCCGCACGTCCTCCCCGTTTCTGGCTGCGGTGGCTGCTGCCTCTGCTGGCAATCGCACTGCTGCTCGGCCTGAGCGCACGTATCGCACTCCACCTGGTTGACGCACGGGAGCAAGGGCTTGCTGTAGCGGAACAGCAAATTGGGTTGGCGGGCGCGCTGATTGCCGCGCGCATTGACGGCCTGCGCCCAGCAGATGCTGCGCCGGCGGATGCGGTGAGCGATACCGACGCGAGCGATACATCGCAGCCCATGCCGCTATACGACGCGTGGCGCGCCGCCCTGTCCGATACGGGCTGGGCTCTGCGTGCGTCAGAGTATCATGGCGCGTTCCTCATCGACGCAGAGGACATGGTCGTTGCCGAGCAGCCGGTGCGTGGCCATGCGGGCAAGCCGCTCACCACGTTCGACGAGGCCACCTCAAGTCTGCTTCGTGCAGAGCGCCCTCTCGCTGGCGGCGGAAGCATCATCGTGCTCGCCCGGCCGCAGACTGCGCTGGCAGTCTGGTTCCGGGACCTGCTTCTATTCGCTGGTCTCGGGCTTGTTGCGCTCGTGACCTCGGCGGGGGTGTTTTGGCTGTTCCTGCGCCAACTCGGCCAGCACCGGGCGCTTCTGCGCTCCGCGGAGGCCTTTCGCAACGATATGGATGCGGCTCTGCATGGCGGCCGCGCGGGGCTTTGTTTCTGGGACATCGTGCGCGGCGAACTGCGCCTCACTGGCTCGGCCTTCACCGCACTGGGCCTCACCGCGCCGGCCGGGCCCATCGCCTTTAGCCGCTTTCGCGGCCTCTTGCATCCAGAAGACGACCTCTACAGCAGTATCAACAGCACAATGAAAGAGGGCGCACCCAATTTTGCCGCGCGCTTTCGCATGGCCGACGCACAGGGCGATTGGGTCTGGTGTGAGATGCGCGGGCGAATCTTTCAGGGCGGCTGGCAGGCGCAGCCGGTGTTCCTCGGCATGATCATGGAGGTGCCGAGCGACGAGCGTCGCGAGAGCCAGGAGCTTCAGATGGGCGCGCGGCTGGTGGAGGCGCTCGACAGTGAGCATCATGCGATGGCGCTATGGGACAGCCGCGAGCGGCTGGTTTTCTGCAACCGGCGCTTCACGGAGCTTTATGGCCTCACCGGCGATCAGGCCGCACCGGGAACGCCACATGCAAATCTGCGCCAGGCTGCACAACGCAGCCTCCCGCAAGGCCCCCGCTCGTCAGCCGGCGCGCCGAAGTCGCGTACGGCAAGCTACGACATCGAACTGGACGACGGCCGCTGGATCATGGTCTCGGAGCGGCGCACGCGCACCAGCGATTTCGTGAGCATTGCCACCGACATCACTGCGCTGAAGCGTAACGAGCGCCGCCTGGCCCACAGCGAACGCGAACTGCGCGCCACAGTCGAGGAGCTGGAGCAGTCGCGCCAGAAGCTGGAAAGCCAGACCAGCCAGCTCGTCGAACTCGCTGACAAATACGCAAAGGAAAAAGCCCGCGCCGAGGAAGCCAGCAAGGCCAAATCCGAGTTTCTCGCCAACATCAGCCACGAGTTGCGGACACCGCTGAACGCGATCATCGGTTTCTCGGAAGTCATGACCGAGGAGTTTTTCGGTCCGATCGGGCACGACAAATATCGAGACTACGCCAAGGACATCACCGAGAGCGGGCGCTACCTGCTGGAGATGATCGACGATATCCTCGACATGTCGAAGATTGAGGCGGGGCAGTTCTCGCTATCCATCGAGCCGGTGCGCGCGGGCAGCCTAATAGATGAGAGTCTGCGCGTTGTGCAGGCAACTGCAGAGGAACGCCAGATCGCGCTTAAGCAGGCCGGCAACCCAGAGATCGAAATCGCCGGCGACAAGCGCGCGCTGAAACAGGTGCTGCTGAACCTGCTGTCAAATGCGGTGAAATTCACACCCGAAGGCGGCGACATCAGCGTTCGCAGCTATCGCTACAAGGGTACGGTCCGAATTGCGATCGCCGACAACGGTATCGGCATCCCGCGTCACGAAGTTGCCAAGCTCGGCAAGCCGTTTCAGCAGGTGAGCAATCAACTCACCAAGGACCATCAAGGGTCTGGGCTGGGCCTTGCAATCTCACGGTCGATTTTGGAGATGCATGAAGGGCGGCTGGACATAAAAAGCAAGCCTGGCGAGGGCACAACCGTGACTTGCATTCTGCCGCAGCCGGCCAACCGCCAACCCGCGAACGGTCAATCGACCAACGGGCAGGCGCAGAGCGCAAACGGGACGAACGCGATCACCTGATTCGGGCGCTGATTCCTGAGCTGATTCGCATTTTTGCCGCGTGAGGCCGGTTTTTGGCCCGGCGGGGGCGATGACTTGTCCAACTGGATGTGTTTATCCAGCAACACACCTAAAGGTTGCAGAACGAGAACGCTGCAAAAAGGTCACGGCCTACCGAAGATTGCGCAGAACTGCAGGAGAGTGACTTTCGCCGGACGCATCCGGGGTTTAGTTTGCAAGGCAACTTAGAGACCTTGTTCCTGAGCATCGATCCCGGCAGAGGGGGCTTTTGCCGGTTGGTCGGTCAAGCTGTTTGAGTGCTCGGTGATTGCGTCGAGGGAGAGCAAGGTAAGGGCTTTGAAAACGGATTCCCGGCGAAAGGGCGAAAGATGCGCAGTGTCCTCGTGTCAGCGATAGCGCTTGCGGTTTCAGGCGCGCTATCGTCTCAGGCGGCTTATGGGGAAACGCTGGAAGAAGCGCTGGCGGCGGCCTACATCGCCAATCCGCAGATCAAGGCGCAACGGGCGCAACTGCGCGCGACCGATGAGGACGTTTCGCGCGCAAAGTCGGGCTATCGTCCCACGATCCAGGGCGAGGTGCGCCACACCTACCAGGACGTGTCGTCAAACCCCTCCCTGCAATCGGACGGCGACAGTTGGCCGCGCAGCTACTCGATCAGCCTCGCCCAGCCGCTGTTTCGCGGCTTTCGCACGATCAATTCGGTCGAAGGGGCAAAAGCGGGCGTCGAGGCAGCGCGAGAAGATCTCCGCGATGTCGGCCAGCAGGTGCTGCTCGATGGCGTAACGCAATACATGAACGTGCTTCGCGACCAAGCGATCGTCCGCCTGCGAGAGAACAACGTCAAATTCCTGACCGAGCAGCTTCAGGCGACGCAGGATCGCTTCGATGTGGGCGAGGTCACGAAAACGGATGTTGCCCAGGCCCAGGCGCGGCGTGAAGCAGCCATCTCTCAGCTAAACCTCGCAAGAGCGAACCTCAAGACCAGCCGCGCCGCTTACGAGCGCGTGATCGGTTTCCCGCCGCGCAACCTCAAGACGCCGCCGCCAGCAGATCGGCTGACCCCGCCCACTCTCGAAGCCGCGATGAGAGAGGGGGAGATGCGCAATCCACAGATCCTGGCGGGGCTGTTCAGAGTCAAGTCGGCGGAATACGACACCAAGACCATCAAGGGCGAACTGCTGCCAGAAGTTCAGCTCGAAGCGAGCTATGAGAAGAGCTTCGATACCGGCGCGGTTGAAGAGCGCGATACCACAACGATCACCGGGCGGATGACTGTGCCGATCTATCAAGCCGGTGAGGTGTCCGCGCGTGTGCGCCAGTCGCAGGACATCGAACTCCAGCGCCGCCAGCAGGTGGACCAGGCCCGCCAGGCTGTGCGCGCCGACGTCGTGTCGGCATGGGGACAGGTCACTGCCGCGCGCGCTGCGATCGTTTCGGACCGCGCGGCGGTCCAGGCCAACAGGATCGCGCTGGAAGGGGTGCGTGCCGAGTGGGAAGTGGGTCAACGTACACTGCTTGACGTGTTGGACACCGAGCAGGACTTGCTCGACTCCCAGGTGTCACTCGTGACCAGCCGACGCGATCTCGTCGTTGCATCATATACGCTGCTTGCAGCCATTGGGCGGCTGACCCCATCCGATCTTGGCCTTCCAACCGACACATACGACCCGAGTGTTCACTATGAGGCGGTCAAGAACCAGCCTTTCGGCTTCCATTGGTCCACCAGCGTCCTCCCCGTCGAGGATACGACGGTCATCGGTGGCGACGCAGTGCTGGAGCCTGGTAACGAGCTGATCGACGAGCAGACCGCGGGGGTTGGCGTCAGTGACCAGCCATGGGTTGTGCCGGATGACGGCAGTAGCACATCAATGAAATGACGCGCTGCGGCCAGCGGGTTTCGCGACATGGGCCGACACACCCGGTAAATTCGCTCGGACGGCTCCCAAGCCTGCTTTATGAAACGCATACCGCTGAATAGACGCTGCGTTCTCCTTCTGTCGCACTTTCGAACACAAAAGCGGCGTCCAGTTCCGCTGAAAGTCTTCTCGAACGGCCCGGAATTTCTTGTCGCTGCCACGCTATCTGCGTTATTCACCCTACGGAAAAGGTGACAACCCGTGAACGGGCGGCCTAACCAGCCCGGTTCGGTATCCTCTTTCCCTTCATGGCAGCGCGGCGGTTTAAGCGGGGGAGCTTGCAATGAGCACGGAGAGTAATGAGTCGCAACCCAGCATTGACGACATTCTATCCTCGATCCGTGAGATCATCGCGGACACCGGCGTTGAGAAAGCCGCGCCGCGGATCGCCGAAAACGCCAAAAACCATCATGAGGGCGGCCCCAACGGCCAGCCCAACATTTTGAGTGTGTTGCGCGGCGGTCAGGCCCACGAGCCTGACCCTCAACCGGCCGCGGGAAACGCGTCAGAACCTGCCGAGGAGGTTCTCGACCTTTCTGAAGAGTTCATCGTGACGGATGCGGAAGAAGCCGCGCCAGGCGCGCAAGAGCCGTTTACGCAAGTCGAAGCTGAGGCGCACGGCACGGAAGCTGCGTTTCCCGAGGACACCGCTGACGAGGGCGCGACTGAAGACGCGGACCGCCAAGCCACCGCGGAGACAAATGTCTGGGCGGAGGACTTTCAGATGCCACTGGGCGCGGACGGGCCGACCTCTCCATTCACGGCCACGCAGACGCATCCCGAGAGCGCCTGGCCGGCGAGTGATCCATTCGATGTCACCGAAAGCTATAAGCTCGCCCGCTCGCAAACCACAAATGGGCGCTCCGCCAACCATGACGAGCAGCCGCCTGAAGCCGAGCCAACCGAACCCATGCAGGAACCTGCCCATCAACACGCCGAGCCAGCGGCGGACTCTGAGCCAGGTATCGAACTGGCGTCGCTGAGTGAGAGCGAAGTTACTGCGGAGACAGCCCCGGCGCCGGAGGATGACGAGCCAGCCCCTGGCTCGGAGCCGTCAATGGCGCCGGAGTCAGAACCAGAGCCCTCGCGTGCGTTTCCGGTCGCAGATGAACTTGAAGCAGTGTTCGGTATGCCGCCGCGCCAATGGGGCCGCCCCGCGCAGATTCAGGATGAAACCCCAACACCCAGCGAAGATGGGCCCGCGCAGCCGGCGGATCGTGACGCGGTGGACGGTGAATCCTGGGGCGAAACGGAAGACGCGCCTTCGCATATGACGGACGATGAAGCGTTGACCGGGCCACACGCAGCGCCGGTCGAAGAAAATCCGGAGGGGGCATTCACGAATCTCGAAGCTGCGGAAACGCAACAGGTAGCGGAACCAGCCTTCACGCCGCCGCAGCCCGCACCATCCGCCGCGCCGCAAGCTACTCTGGGCGGGAAAACCCTTGAAGACAGCGTCAAGGAGTTGCTGCGGCCAATGCTGCAGGAATGGCTCGACAAGAACATGCCGCGACTGGTGGAGGCGGCGATGCGCGAGGAAGTGGCCGCCCCTCATGAACAGCATCGCGAGGGAGACGGGGCCGGTCCCCAAGACGACGAGCGTTGATGGTATGATCCTTCGAGCAATGTTCGCCCTTTCTCTTTGCGACATTGACGACCTCGCAGCGGCCGTCATACAGCAATAGCGAACGGCCAGATCCGCGGCTGGCCATCCGGCCGGGACCTGGCAGAATTGGCCCGACACGCAGGCGCAACTCCGATGTCACCCTCTGCGCGACAGCGGCGGAGGATGCCTCAGCCAAGTTAAGACTTACAGATGTTTGAAAAGACCTACGATCCGGCGGATGTTGAACCGCGCATTTACAAGAAATGGGAAGATGCGGGGGCGTTTCGCGCTGGCCGCCGCGCCCAGAATGGCAAAGGCAAAGAAGCCGGCAAGCCCTACTGCATCATGCTGCCGCCGCCCAACGTCACCGGCTCGCTGCACATG